>CAMBMH010000006.1 GCA_945868575.1 Singulisphaera sp. GP187
GATAAGTTTCAAGGCTCCAACGAGCCAGGCCGTGTTTACCTCGGCGGTACCCAATCCATTGGCACCGGGACAGTACAATGTGTTTTTCCGATACATACCTTCTGCCCAAAGCGGATTTAAGTCCTCGACCTCTCTGGAATCCCAGCTAACCATTACGGCCAGGTAGAAAAAGTTTTTAGCAAAGTCTGAATTGGTCAAAAAAAATAAATTTTTTGACCAATTCAGTCAATTGATTGAATCAATTGTTGACCCATGGATTTCAGAATGTTTAAGCAAGAATTAACAAATCGGGATAAATAAATGATAAGCAAGTAAATTTTCGCGGTATTGGTTCTTGGCTTTATATCCCTTGGCCTCCGGGCCGATGTGGTCGTGAGCTTTAATGGACCAACAGCAGCTTCAGGTACCGCAAGTATTTTTACAGCCTACCAATTCACGACAAGTGGAACCGGAAGTAGTTTGGTCCTTGGCGGATTTGGACTAAAGGCCGTGTCTGGTAGTACAACCGGGAGTGGAAATATTGGTTTGTATAAGGTGTCTGGAGGCGAAGCCCTCATTGCGTCGAGTGCTTTGTCGGGAACCATTGACACCAATCTGTTTATCGCCGCGTTCACCGGGGGCAATGTTACCTTGGCGAACAATACCACATATGAAATCAGGGTTAGTGGCATAACAAATTATGCATCCCTGGCCCAAGCAGGCACTTATTCAGTGCAAAGTCCTTATGCTTCCTTTTTTGATGCCGTTGCCCCTCTCACCAACCCAGCGAATAACGCACCCGGTATTGCCCTGGTAACGGCCGTACCCGAACCAGGCACCATGGTCTTGTTTGGTTGCACCCTTCTTGTTGGAGTTGGATTTGTCTGGATGCGCAATCGGAACAAAGCATTGCAGATGGCGTAGTCGGATCGTTTTGGGAATTGCCTGATGCTTTGCTGGCATCAGGCTGTTGCGTGCGGGTTTCGGTTCGATAGTCGATTTGTTGTCAAAATAAATTATGTGTTGAATGACGCTTGGCGCGATTTCTTGTCAGGTGCATTATTGTGGGCGATTTTTTGTGTGCAAATAAAGATCTTTTATTAATAAATCATTGCGAAATTCGTCGCCGACGATTTTACCTCAAAGAAAATATCGCTCCCGCCCCATCGGAGTCCCCTCCTGCAAGCGGGATCTGGTGATTAGGATATCTGGTATCTTGTCCTGAATCAAACATCCTGCCCATTCCGGAGTCTCCTCCATGTCTCGTCTCCCGATTGACCGAAGGCAAATGGGCCGGGTGACCCTTGGCGTATCGTTGGGATTGCCCATGGCGGGGATATCCAGCCCGGAAGTAAGCGATCTCATGGTGGGTCGTTTTTCGGTGGAGGTTTCGCCTCCCTTGGGGCATGCTTGCATGGGAGGGGGGATCAGCCCGGTGGTTTCCTACGACGACCCACTCGAAGCCAAGGGGATCGTTTTCGTCCCCGCTGGTCAATCTCCGGTGGTGGCGGTTTCCGTCGATTGGTGTGAAATCCGTCATGATGCCCATGACGCCTGGCGCAAGGCGATCGCATCCGCGGTGGGAACCACGCCCGAGCGGGTGTTGGTCTCGTCCGTTCACCAACATGATGCTCCCGTGGCGGATTTGCGGGCGGAGGCCATCCTGAAACAAGCAGGGGCCAAAGGTTCGATCTGTATCCCGGAATTTCATGCCGAAACGGTCTTGCGCGTTGCCCGGGCCGCGAAAGATTCGTTAAGGGATCTGAAAAAAGTCGATAAAATCGCGGCGTCCAGGGCGCCTGTGACGGCGGTCTCAAGCAATCGCCGCACGGTCGATTCGATGGGCCGTGTGCGCTTCGATAGGGGAAGCACGACCCGGGACAGCGATTTGCGCAATGCGGATGTGGGGGTGATCGATCCCGATGTGGCGATGATCTCGTTCGAATCGGACAAGAAAACCATCGCCGCACTTTTTTGTTATGCAACCCATCCGATGAGCCGTTACGGCAAAGGCGCCGTCTCAGCAGACTTTCCAGGAATCGGCAGGCGCATGGTGGAGCGGGCGCATCCCGGGCTTCATGCGATCTATTTTTCCGGATGCAGTGGCAATGTCACCGCGGGCAAGTTCAACGATGGATCACCGGACAGGAGGATGATCCTGGCCAAAAGTCTGGCGGATGGCATGAACCGGGCGCTTGCCGATGCCAAACCGATTGACAAAACAGTCTTTCGTTTTGAGAGCATTCCCTATTCCCTTTTGTTTCGCGACACTCCGGGCTTTGAAACCAAAACCCTGGAGGGGAAATTGGCCGCGGCCAGGCCGTTTGACCAGTGCCTGGCGGCGATGGGTTTGAGCGCAAGGGAGCGGTTGGCCCGGCCGCTGGATTTGCCTGTGATCGATTTTGGGGGGGCGGCCCTTCTTTTGGCTCCGGGAGAAAGCTATGTGGAATATCAACTTTATGCCAAATCCCTCAGGCCAAAATCTGTTGTGCTCTGCGCGGGGTATGGCGAATCGGTGACCGGATATGTCCCCACCGAAAAAGCATGGGACGAGAAAGACAGCAATCTGGGGGATTGGTGTTGGGTGGCTCCGGGAAGCGAAAAGCCAATGAAAGAAGCGATCGCCCGAGCGCTTGTTCCAAATCCTTCCCCCATGCGCTGAAGTCCCATTGGGCGATCAATTCCAAGGATGGCAATACATTTTCAGGAGTCGTGGAAAGGAAAACGGACTTTGGCGAGTGCACAGAGAAGTTTATTGTTCGTCTATGGAACCCTGAAACGGGGAAAGCACTCCCATCGGTATCTCGGCGGTTCCCGTTTTATTGGCGTGGGGCGGACGGGACCGGAATGGACCCTTCTGTCCAATGGGTGTTTTCCCGCGCTCACCCATGCCCCTGAGGGAATGAAACCCGATTTTTGCGGAGTTATGGGAGAAGTCTTTGAAATTGCCCCGCAATCGCTTTGGGCCATTCTTGATGATTACGAGGCGGTATCGGACGGGCTTTATCGGCGGGAGGAAATCTCCCTTGGCCAATTTGAAAAAGATTCAGCTTTCCCAGAAACCAATGACCAAGCGACTCAAAAGCCAATTCGGGTTCAGACCTATGTTTTTACAGGGAGCCGGATCGGCTTTTCCTGGCACGGAAGCTGTTGGTGAACGGAATGAAGCAAGCCGGGAAAAGCAAAACCAGCGACCCGGATCGTTTATCTTTCGAGAAATCCCTTGAGGTGTTGAACCATTTTGGGTTCCGCCCAGCGGTGAAAGCCCCGGTTCCACACAAGGTAACCCATATGGCCACCATGGTCATGGATCTCGATATCCAGGGAACCCACCCGGGAGCCAAGGGCTTCGAGCGGGTGATGATCGACAAACGGGTCGTCCCGGGCGGTCAGCACCCAGCCGGGAACTCGGACTTTGGATAAATGGGATATGCTGGAGCCCCATTGGTAATAGGCGTCGGCATTGGGGAAACCCCAGTTGGGCGCCGTTACCCGGTTGTCAAATTCGCGCAGGTTTTTTGGAATGGTCCCCTGTAGGGAGAAGAGGTCCGGGTGAATGGTTCGCCTTTGGATTTCGGCTTCCCAAAGTTCTTTTAAAAATGTCCGTTCGTAGATGCGGTTTTTGGGAAGCTCAAGAAGTTTGCAGCACGCGCCCAGATCTACCGGAGGGTTCATGGCGACAAGTCCCCTCCAATTGGGGTACCGCACCAGGGCTTGATCCCCGAGCGTTCCCGCCAGGCGCAGCGTCACATTGGCGCCAAGCGAAACCCCCATGATTCCCATGGGAGTATTCGGGTAAAGACGGGAAATATGGGACAGCACGGCCTCCAGATCATCCGAACAGCCGCCGTTATAAGGCTTCCTTGCGAGAGCAAAACCGTCCCCTGCTCCCCGCATATCGAGCCTTTGACATGCAATATTCGCTTCGATAAGGTGTATGGCAAGGCGCCGGATGGTATTGGAGGCATGGGAACCGGTTAGCCCGTGAACCAGAAGGACCATAGGCTTGTCCGGGGTCCATTTGGGCGGGATATTTTCGTGAACGACAAGAGTGTCCCCATCAGCCAAAGGAACGAAATGGCGCTTTTCGGGAGGACCAATCATCTTCCCGGGCAAAAAATGCCCAGCAAGGGTTTGTCTGTGGGGGCCCCGCAAAAACCAGGGGGGACGGGGATGGGTGTTCATCAGTCTTGTTTTGGCCCAGATTCCTAAGATTACATAATCTTCCCCCGGAGGGATGCAGATTTCAAGATTGGGTTCATGGCTTGGGAGAATGTGATGGTGGTACAACCCGAAGGGGTTCGCTGGCCTGCCGAATGGGAACCCCATCGGGCCACCTGGCTATCCTGGCCGCATCAAAAAGCGGATTGGCCTGGGAAGTTTGGGCCCATTGCGTGGGTCTGGGCTGAGATTGTTCGTCTGGTAAGCCGTGACGAATCGGTTGAGTTGTTCGTTCCCGAGGGAGCCGAAAAGGCCATTCGGGGGATTCTTGACAAGGCAGGTGCGGATCTCAAGGTGGTCAACCTTCATCCCCAACCGACCAATAGGGTCTGGATGCGGGATGCGGGGGGGATCTTTGTCAAAGACCCCAAAGACCGGAAAACCCTTCTGGATTGGCGGTTTAACGCCTGGGCGAAATATGAAGACTGGCAACTCGATGATGCCTTGCCCCAGGCCATGGCCAAGATTCGGGGATTGGCCAAAGCTCGGATAATTCAACCCAAACAAGGGAAAAACCGAATTGTGCTGGAAGGTGGCTCCATCGAAGGAAACGGCGCCGGAGTCCTGCTGACGACCCGGGAATGTCTTTTGAGCAAGATCCAGGAACGAAACCCGGGGTTGGATCAGGCCGCATATGAGTCGGTTTTCAAGCAGTATTTGGGGATCAGCAAGGTGATTTGGCTGGATCGGGGGATCGAGGGGGACGATACGCACGGACATGTTGACGATCTGGCACGGTTTGTCGGCCCCGAGCGGATTGTGCTGGTTCAGGAGAGGGACAAAACCCTTCCCAATTACGAGCCGCTGCGCGAAAACGCCGAAATCCTCAAAAGGCAAAAAATGCCCTCGGGAAAGCCACTCGAGGTGATTTCCTTGCCGATGCCACGCCCGGTCGTTTTCCGGGGACAAGTGCTTCCGGCAAGTTACGCCAACTACATTCTCACGAACGGTTCGGTCCTTGTTCCCACCTTTAATGACGAGGCGGACCGTAAGGCCCTTGGGATCCTGGCAGATTGTTTTCCCGGAAGGAAAGTGATCGGGATACACGCGGTGGACCTGGTTTGGGGATTGGGTACGCTTCATTGCCTTTCCCAGCAGGAGCCGGAGTAAAGGTGGCGGCAAATGGGAAAGCCCGCGCCGTTGCCCGGAGTTTTTGCGTAAAGTTTTGGACACGGGTGGGACAAACCCGCCCAGAGCCATTGCTATCACCCCTGTGCGGGCCCCCTTCAGCAAGCGCTCTTGCACAAGGATTTGCTAGGTTACTTCTTTGGATTGGAAACGCGGGATCGGTAGCGAAACCACATGACCATTGATTGCGCCTCTTCTCTTCCTGTTGTTGTTTCCAACAGCGTCTGCACCCAGTGTGGATGCGTTTGCGATGATATTGGGCTTGTGATCGAAAACGGGCGGATTACTGCCGCAAACAATGCCTGTGACAAGGGGCGTGAATGGTTTCTGGGAAACCATGAAGAAGGGGATGAGTTTGCGTTTGTGGAGGGGAAACCGGCACCGTTGACCGAGGCCATCGACCGGGCCGCACAAATCCTGCTCAAAGCGCGATACCCACTGATTTTTGGACTGTCCGATACCCCCTGCGAGGCCCAGCGTCAGGCCGTGGCGCTTGCGGACCGTGTGGGCGCGTGTCTGGACACGACGACCTCAATCAGTCATGGCGCGTTTGGCATGGCGTTTCAGGAGGTGGGGGAGGTTACCTGTTCTTTGGGCGAGGTGAAAAATCGGGCGGATTTGGTTTTCTTTTGGGGAACCGACCCGGCCACAACTCATCCCCGCCATGGCGAGCGCTATTCCCTGGAGGCAAAAGGCCTTTTTACTCCCAATGGGCGCTCGGATCGGTTTGTGGTGGTGGTGGATGTCGACGAGACCTCGACCGCAAAAAAGGCGGATCTTTTCCTCCAAATCAAAAAGGGTAGCGATTTTGAGGCACTTTGGGGTCTTCGCGCACTTGTAAAAGGACTCGCCACCCGGGACGATATCGGTGCCCAAACAGGAATTCCCCTGGAGGTCCTAAAGGCCCTTGCGGAGCGGATGAAATCGTGCCATTTCGGGATTCTCTTTTTTGGGCCAGGCCTTTCCGCGAGCCGTGGCCGCCACATGAACGCCGAGGCGGCACTGGGACTGGTCAAGGATCTCAATGATTATACCCGCTTTTATGCCAAGCCGATGACCGGTCCGGGAAATGTCACCGGCGCGGACAATGTGGTTTGTTGGCAGACAGGATACCCATTGGGAGTCCACTTTGGGCAAGGATTCCCCCGGTTCAATCCGGGCGAATTCACCGCCCTTGATGTTCTTGGCCGGGGGGAGGCGGACGCGGTGATGCTTGTGGCCATCGACCCCGCAGAGCACTTGCCCGTTGCCGCGCGGAAATTTCTTGGATCTGTCCCTTCGATTCACCTTTCGGATAATCCCAAGGCAGAAGGAAACGACCGGGCCACTGTGCTATTTCTCACAGCGACTTACGGAATCCGCGCGGCGGGCACGGTCTACAGGATGGATGATGTTTCCCTTCCGTTGCGCCCGGTCCTTGCCACGAAAAGGCCGACCGACGAGGAGGTTCTGGTGGCGATCGAACGGCGCGTTCATGCGCTTCAGGTGGAAAGTGGAATGAAGCCCTCCTCAAGCTCCAAGAGGGCGCGGTAATGGCACTTTTGAAGATATCTCAAGTAATTATTCATGACCCTGCCCAAAATATTGACGGCGTGGTGGGTGACTTGTGGATCCGCGATGGCGTGGTCATTGTGGCCCCTTCCGATCCATCAGAAAAACCCGACCGGGTGGTCGACGCCAGGGGTTTGGTGGCCATGGCAGGCGGTGTCGATATGCACTGTCATATTGCCGGGCCCAAGGTGAATCTTGCCCGCAAGATGCGCCCGGAAGACAAGCGCCTGGCGGAGCCTGTGCGAAGGACCCTTGAGACGCGCTCGGGCACGGTGGGGAGCGTCCCCAGTACTTTTGCGACGGGCTATCTTTACACGGGAATGGGCTACACAACGGCGATCGACGCCGCGATCCCGCCGCTTTCCGCCCGCCATGCCCTTGAGGAATTTCACGATACACCGATCCTTGACAAGGGATTTTTGATCCTGCTTGGAAACAACCATTACGCATTGCGCCAGATCGCGGCGGGAGAGCCAGGACGGTTGCGAGATTTTGCCGCCTGGCTGATCAAGTCCTCGGGGGCCTTTGGGATCAAGCTTGTCAATCCCGGCGGCGTCGAAAACTGGAAAAGCGGCCTTCGCGGGATGAACGACCTTGATACGCCTGTCCAGCATTTTGGATGCACAGCCAGGCAAATCATCGCGTCACTGGCCCAAGCGGCGATGGATCTGGGGTTGCCTCACCCGGCCCATATCCACTGCAACAATCTTGGCGTGCCAGGCAATTTCGCGACGACCCTGGCCACCATGGAGGCGCTAGAGGGGCGGCGCGCACACCTCACCCATATCCAGTTTCACAGCTATGGCGGACATCCGGACGATCAGTCTCTTTTTTGTTCGGAGACAGCCAGACTGGCCGACTATTTCAACCGCCACAAAAATCTCACGACCGATGTAGGCCAGGTCCTCTTTGGCGAAACGACCAGCATGACAGGCGACGGACCGGTCGGCTATTACCTTAGCAAGATCACCGGACGAAAATGGACCAACTCCGAGACCGAGATGGAGGCGGGATGCGGAATTGTGCCGATCACCTACAAGGAAAAAAGCTTTGTCCACGCACTCCAGTGGGCGATCGGGTTGGAATGGTACCTCATGGTGGATGATCCCTGGCGGATCGCGATGTCGACCGACCACCCCAACGGCGCGAGCTTCATTGCCTATCCGGAAATCATCGCCCAGCTCATGAGCAAAAATTACCGGGATGAGATCCTGGCCAGGGTCCATCCGCGAGTCGCCGAAAAATCCAGGCTACGCGAACTCGACCGCGAATACACGATCAATGAGATCGCCATAATCACCCGTAGCGCCCCGGCTCGGATGCTTGGCCTTTCCCACAAGGGGCATTTGGCTCCCGGGGCGGATGGGGATGTGACCCTTTACCAGCCCGATAACGACAGGCGGAGGATGTTCGAGTTCCCCCGCTATGTGATCAAATCGGGCGAGGTTGTGGTGGACAACGCCGAGATGCGCCGCGATTTCGCGGGTCGGCTACTCCATGTGAGGCCCGGTCACGATACCGCAGCGATGCCTGATATTCGTAAATGGTTCGAATCGTTCTACACAATCCAGTTTGACAACTACCCGGTCGATGAGCACTATTTCGATCAGCATACGGTGGTGGATTGCAGACCAGGCGGCTAAGACGGGGTTTCCATGAAGCTTATCATCGCGATCATTCAACCGGGACGCCTCGAGGCGGTCAAAGAAGCCCTTGCCCGGGTGGAGGTCTTTCGCTTGACCATCATCGATGTCCAGGGAGCAGGCCGGCAAAAAGGACAAACCGAAACCTATCGTGGCCACGAACTCACCATTAACCTCCTCAGGAAGGTCCAGCTTCAGATTGCCGTGAACGAGGACTTTGTTGAGCCCACCATCAAAGCGATTATGGATGCCGGGCGCACCGGGCCCGAGGGGCGAATCGGGGATGGCAAGATATTTGTTGTCCCGCTCGATGATTGCATTCGAATCCGGACAGGCGAACGGGGTCCCGAGGCCATCTGATTTTTCCTAACAGAACAAGGGCCTGGGTGCCCGCCATGGGTTGGATTTCCCATGTTTTTGTTTTCCCTTACGGGGCTCGGCGGGAGCTTTTGGATCGGTTTTTGCCTATTCCTTTGAACCACTTTCAAGAATCAACTCGCGCACCTGAACACGATTGGGGCCCTTCTGAACCTTCTGTCGGCGAATCCCTCTTGCGGTGAAAGTCAAATAGTGATTAAGCTTGAGGAAGCCCCCGGTGCTTTTTGCGCTTGGGGTCCGCAAAGCCATACACCTGGGCACTCGGCAAGGATCGCCGGGAACACGCGGTTGGGAGGATGCCGACCATGTTAAACTCACTGATTTTTGCTGGGATTTATCCATCACTTACCCTTTTGGCGGGCCAAGCAGAGGCTCCCCCCCGTATTTCCACCCCGGGTCAACCGACCACCACTCAACAGGGCCCCACCGGCCAGGCGCTTACCTCGCTTGCGGCCGACTGTCCCAACTCCCTGGTCCTTGCGGGCGCTCAGGAATTTGTTTTTCGTGGAACCTTTCAGGAAGAGTTCCTCTCCAGCCAGGTTCAACATGGTCGTACCTGGCGTGTTGAATCGCGCAATCTGATTCTGGCGGAAGAGCGTGGCTTCAAGGTCGCCTCCTTCACCCAGGTCCGCCCCAAGGAAGTCCGTCTTCCCGGTTCAGGCGCAAAGGACACGACTCCAAGAATCGAGGAGGCTGGTTCACCCGCTTCGCATGTCGTGGTGGCAAGGGTGAATCCCAATGGTCAATTCCTGTCCGAGGAGAGGCAACCCCGGCCCGTTGGTCTTGAGGGGATACCTCTTCGCGAAATCACCCTCTTTGTTGGTCTTCCGCTGGATAGCGCCCAGGCGGTTGATGGTTGGAAATCGCAGGAGGCCGGACGGCCCGACTGGAACTGGAAGCTTGTGGGTCGCGAGGGCGTGCAGGGAGCCCGTTGTGTGATTCTTGAAGGGATCCAGACCCCACCCGAATGGGATAAGCCTCGCGCGGATCGTCCCGCCTGGAGACGAAAAGCCCGCGCTTGGATCTCGACCACGACCGGTCTGGTTCATCGATTGGAAAAGTCTTACGAACGCCGTGACGCCGCCCGTGATTATGTCAGCCTCAGGACCAATTTCCGCGTGGAATTGGACAGCACTCTCGGTTACCCCGGCCAGCTTTTCGATGACCGTAAGCGTGAAGTCCTGATGGCCTTCCAGACCCAGGAGCAAACCCTGGCCCAAGTGGATGAATCCAACCGCAATCCAAGGGCTTATGATTCCCTGACGCGCCAGATCAACACGCAAATTTCCGATTTCCCTTCGACTCCTTATCGCGCCGCGCTCATGGGTGTGCTTCGCAAGATCGACCTGGCTAAAAAAGGCGAATTGGCCCCGGCCACGCAAGAGGAGGCCGCCGGATCCGAAATGATTTCCGGGCCTGCTTTGGGCAAAATCGCTCCTGACTTCCTTGTGCCCAACATGGACAAGGGTGGAACCCTCAGTCTGCGTAACTGGAAAAACAAACCAATACTGCTTCTTTTCTATCACCCCGATTCGCCCAGCGCGATCAGCAGCCTGGCTTTTGCCAATGAGTTGTACAAGGACACCAAGGGAAAGATCCAGGTTTTGGGCTTGAGCACCCTTGGAGATATCCGCAGGGTATCCGCGCAAAAAGAGGCGATCAAGTTAACCTTCCCAATCGTGGACGGGAGCGGCCTGAAAATCAGCTATGCGCTCGATTCCACCCCCAAATGGTACTTGGTCGACTCGCAGGGGATCATTCGATCCATCCAATCGGGCTGGGGCGATGAAATGAAAGCGGACCTCCTTCGCGAGGCACAAGGGCTTTTGACGGTCCGATAGGGCCTGTCCCACCCGGAAAACCGGTCCAAACGGCCCGTCGGGTTTCTCCCGGCGGGCTTTGTTCATTTGGGGCCCCGGCATCAGGCGGTGGGAACCCGATAATAATGTGGATTCTGTTTTTCCTTACGGCACAGCGATGAATTCCTCCGCACCTGTCTCCTGTGGCCCTTGCGCGACGCAATGTTCGCGCTGTGGTCGTGGTTTTGACACCGGGGAAGGAATATGGTCCGCCCTTGTGGGCGGCAGAGGGGCGGAAAAGGCCCGCCAGCGTATCGATTTTTGCCAGGGGTGTTGGACCGGCCCCGGCGATTTGCAGAACGAGGGTGTGGTTTGCTGGTTTCGTGCGGTCTGTAATCGCGAAACGATGGGTAGCCTTGCCCAGTCGCGCGAGCAGATCCTGATGGCGACCATCAAACAAATGAGCCCGGCGGTCTCCGCGGATTCGGAAATTCCGGCTGATCCCGCTTTGCATCAGGCATTTCGCTATGCGGCGGCACTTGGGCTTTGGCGGATGCAGCGACTGCGACTGGATCAGGTAACGGACAAGGATGGTCGGGAAGTTCTCCGTTTCCGGATCACGGGGACGCAAAAGCGCTTTGAGGTGATGAATCCTGGGCTGGCCGAGGAAGAACTGCGTAAAATGGAGGAGGAGTTGATCCAGAAGGCGCAAGAGGACTTGCGTTTGTCAGGTTCGGGCGGATATTCCCCTCAGGGAGACCAAGCCGCATGATCAGGAATCCTCAAATGAACCCGTGCCGAATTGCGTGCCTGATCGCTTTGGCTGGAGCGTCTCTTCTTGGACAGGGTTGCAACTCCCTTGCCAAAAACCTCCGATTGGGCACCTCCAAAGACGCCCCCATCGCCCCGCAGGGTTTCACTGCGGAGCAGATGGTTGTATATCTCAACGACAATTCCAAACGGGTCCAAACTCTTCAGTGCAACAATGTTTCCATCGACAGCCGCCAAGGCGACCAGAACGCGCCCGGGTTGGAAGGGTTGATGGTTTTGCAAAAACCCCGCAATTTCCGCATGAAGGGAAAGGTGGTGGGGCAGCCTGCCGTCGATTTGGGCTCAAACAACGATGAATTCTGGTATTGGGTGAGCAAGGCCGAGCCTGTGCCCTATGTATTCCACTGCAACTACAGCGAGCTATCTTACGGTCAAACGCGTATGCCTTTCCCATTTCAGCCAGAAATGGTGATCCAGGCGCTTGGTGTATCGGATTATGACCCCACGAGGAGCTATCTGGCTCGTGATGCGGGCAAGTTCATGGAGCTTGTGGAAACGGTCCAGGGCCCTTCGGGACCGCCTCTTCAGAAGGTAACTGTATTCCAGAAGCAAACTGCGGAAGCGGGCAAGCCTCAGGTTGTAAAATACATCCTTCGCGATAATTCGGGGAAGGACATTTGTGTTTCCGAGGTATACGATATCCAGATCCATGCGGAGACTGGTGCCATATTGCCTTTGCGGATGAAGATGACATGGCCTCAAGAGCGTGTGGAAATGTCGTTACGCTTTGGCGATTTCACAATGCCCCAGATAACACCTGATCGCGCAGCGCGAATGTTTCAGCGTTCCGATCTTGGCAACCAGCCTGGTTTTGATTTGGCCAGGGGAATGCCGGATGCTCCGCCAACAGCGCGGGCTCCCTAGGATTGCGACGATTCGTGTGCCACAAATCATTTCATTGATGCAGCTTACATAGTTCAAAGAATCGTTTGGACCCTTGCAGGGTTGTTCAAAGCTATTGTCAAATTGGACCAATTTCGACCAAGCGTCTTGTTGTCTCCCCCGTATACAAGCGTGCGATATGGCACTTTTGCCCAAACTTTTTGAAAAGTTACAAATATTTAATGTGGGACAGACCTTTGCGATCCCGGTCAGATACAATATAGCTACTTAAGAAATTGTTGCCTCGCAACCAGGTCCTCGTTAAAAACGTGTGGCTTGCCCGGTGGAGCATCTTAAAGCAGTTTTTATCCTTTTGTGACGGAGCCAGTTATGGCAGAAGATTCAGGAAAAAGGGGAAGCGCGGCAGGCCGTGGTACCAGCATTCTTTTAAGATTGCCACCAGAAGTTGCTTTGGAACTTCGAAGGATTGCAAAGCTTGAGGAGCGCACCATCACCACGATCGCTCTTCGTTCTTTGCGCCTTTATTTCAAACAGGAACACGGCGTGCAAGTCGATCTCGACAAGTAACAAAAATTCTCCTGTTTTACCGGACAACCCCCTCTTCGAATTGAAAAAACCGATCCCAATGGATCGGTTTTTTTATTTGCCTGGAACGGAACCGGGTGTGGAACCGTGCATCATCCTTAAATTGATGACTTTGGCCATCAAAACCACCATAAACATTTGCCCAATAACACCCTCAAACCAGGTCAGCGTGCGTGCAACCCGACTGATCGGGGAAATGTCCCCCAATCCCATCATGGTAAGGGACGAAAAACTATAATAAATAAAAAGACTAAAATGATGGGCATTATAATCATCAACACTGCAGGCATTCATTAAGCCAGGCGATATGTAAAAAGAAGTGCTGTCAATAAGATAGACCATGGAGTGAATGTTTGCGAATTCAACTCCAATCATCAGATATAGCGCACCGGCGATTTTGATACTATCTTCCATGTTAATTCGTGACGCCCAGAGGTGATTGGTTAGCAGCAATATTACTGATCCCAGAAACCCCACAGCCATACAGGCTCGGATGATAATCGCCTGTTCCGTATCGATCCTTTCAAGTCCGAAATAAGCGTACATCCAAATCGTGATCGCTGTTCGTGAGAAAATGATTACCACAACAAGCCAGCGCATGGCATAATCCTGGTTTTTTCTCGCAACCGCAAGGAGAACCAGAGTCAGAACCAATAGCACAACCGGGGAGTGATATTCGTGCCCCACAAAAATGGGGTCACGAAACGGGAGGGAGGTTGACGCGATCACCATTGCCGCCAACAAAAGGTCGGCGCTGTGTTTCTCGACGAAAAGCACAATTCCGCGGAAAATGGTACCGAAGTGCGGCATAAAAGAGGATTTCCAAAGTTGGGCGATTTTCCTTTTTGAAAACCGGAGCCCATTCCGAAAATCGACAGATTTTCTATTCACCCTTGAGGGCGATTCCCCTTGGACCGGCCAAATTGTGTTTGCATGTAACGACAATCGGGGCGCTTGGGCAAGCAGAGGGGATTTATAAGATGATGGATTGTGCGATTCACGCCATACTTGCCCCGAGCCATCTACCCATGTCCATCTCTTCCGCCGTGACTGTTGCTTTGGCACCCGAGGTACAAGGCGGCCCTTTTGTCCATCACACAAACCTGAAAGGTCTGGATCCGCTTTTTGCCCGATTGCGGAAGCTTGGCTTTCCGGGGGTGGAAATCTTCCCCCGTACACCCGAAGACATTGATCCAGCCTTTCTCAAGCCACTTTTGGAAAATCATGGACTGAGACTTGCCGCCGTGGGGACAGGGGCTGGGTGGGTGGTGCACAAATTACGGTTGAGCGACCCGGACGCCACCCGGCGCGCCTGCGCCGTCGAATTTGTCCGCGCGTTGATTCAGCGGGCGGGAGCGTTAGGGGCCCCTGTGATCATCGGTTCCATGCAGGGAAAGTCCGATCCCGATGGCAAAGAGCCGACAATGGCCCGGCTACGCGAATCGGTGGGCATCCTTGCCAGGGAATCGGCTGCCGTTGGACAAAAATTGTTGGTGGAACCACTCAACCGCTACGAAAGTGACCTGCTCAACCGGGTGGGGGATGTGTGCGCTCTGGCCGATGAGGTGGGCGAAAAAGCGGTTTCCGTGTTGGCCGATCTTTTTCATATGAATATCGAGGAGACGGACATTGCCCGGGCGCTCCTGGATTGTGGCGCACAGCTGGGCCATGTGCACCTGGCCGATAGCAATCGCCTGGCGGCCGGATTTGGTCACACAGCCATGGCCCCGATTTTTGCCGCGTTAAAATCCATAGGCTATTCCGGTTTTGTCAGCGCCGAGGTTTTCCCAAGGCCTGATGCGGATGCCGCAATGATGGCCACTCTCAAGACCTGGTTTGAATTAGCCTAATCATCATCAAATCTTTGCGTTTCTCACACGAGACCCACACGATTCCTTAACACGGAACATCTAATCTCTCTAAGGGTATATTTTCATCCAAGAGAGTGTTCCATGTATCAGAAAACGATTGGTAACCGCCGAGGCGGATTTACCCTGATTGAGCTATTGGTCGTGATCGCGATCATAGCGGTTTTGATCGGCCTCCTTTTGCCCGCCGTGCAAAAGGTCCGCGAGGCCGCCAACCGCATGTCCTGCTCCAACAACCTCAAAAATTTGGGGTTGGCCGCGATGAATTTTGAATCCACCAATTCCTACATTCCCCCAAGCCTGATTGTTCAGCTGGGTCTGGTCAACGGTAGCGCCGCAGGTACTCCATATCCTGGCGTAGCCCACTCCTGGGCCGTCAACTTCCTCCCCTACATCGAACAGGATAATGTCTACAAGAACTACAACATGAAGTTCCCCTGGTGGTCGAGTTCGGCGATCGTTCCCGGCACTCCGGACAACCAACTTGCCCTTCAGACCAAAATCAAAACCTTCATTTGCCCCTCGACTCCAGGTGGCGATAGCCGGACCGTAACGGGCCAGTATAGTTTTGGCGTGGCTTTCCCTTACCAAAAACTTGCGGTGACCGACTACGCCACCAACAGCTCCATCAACCCGGGCTCCATCACCTTCTTTGGTTATCCCACCGGTACCACCCAATCCCAGCTTTTCAGCGCCATGTCCCCCTTGACCGAAGGAACCTCACTGGGTTTGATAGGCTGGCCCGCGATGAAGCCCAGCAGGATTACCGACATCCTCGATGGATCCTCCAACACGATTCTTTTGTGTGAATCAGCCGGCCGACCCATTTTTTACAAAGGCGGCACGATCGACCCTTCCAGAACCCTCAACGACGGAGGTTGGGGTCACCATGAAAATGACTATGGTCTTGACGGGGCCGTTTCGAAGACCGACAACTCCTCCCCCGGTAACTGCGTAATCAACTGTCACAACGACAACGAAACCTATTCGTTCCACACCGGTGTCGCAGGACACGCTTTCGCCGATGGCTCGGTTCGTTTCATCAAGGAAACGATCACTCCCCAGACCTACGCGGCCCTCATCACCGCCAAGGGTAATGGCTTGACACCTTCGGAAACCGCTCCGATGTCCGACTGAGTCATTTCAACCAACAGGGATAAATGCTAATGAAAAAGATCTTGTTTGTTGCCCTTGGCGCGGTTTTGGGCGCCTTGGGTTGTGGCGACTCCAAGCCCCAGGCCTTCCCGGCGGGCGGCAAGGTTTCCATCAAGGGATCCAAAATCGTCCCCGAAGGCGCTTTGGTGGTTTTCCACCCCAAGGATCCTGGTTTCGAAAAAATCATGAGCGGAAAACCGTTCGCCAAGGTCGAGAAGGATGGCTCTTTCAAGCTGACATCCTTCCAGACAGGCGACGGAGCGCCCGCGGCGGAATATGGTGTGACCATCGTTTGGAACGCGCCAAACAGTGGCGGCAAGTCCCAGTTTTCACTTTCCAGCGAAGGTGGTGGCGCCTCGGGACCTGATCAGTTTGGTGGCCGTTATGGCCGACCAACACAACCCCTGCTATCCGCAAAAGTTGAAAAGGGATCACCCAACCAGTTCAATTTCGAGCTGGAAATTCCCGGAGGCGGAGAAGGCGATTAGGTTGATCGATTTCCCAAACCTGCAATAAATGTCAAAGGCCGATCTTCCCGCAATAGGAGGAGCGGCCTTGATGCATTAATATGGCCCCATTCGCGAGGGCTATTTTCCCCTCAGTACGGCGACAGGCGCGTCGGTGTCCTTGAGGAGTTCCTGTGCCTGTTCGGGATGTTGGTCGAGCCACCAACTCAGAGCCGCAAAAAAGTATTGCAGTTGTCCGACATAATTGTCCGCCATTTTGGGAACCGAAGCGCCAAGGATCTTGGCGGCTACATTGATCGCTTTGGAATCGGTCTTGAGAAAGAAACGGTATTGGTGCCTTATTGCGGGGTTCCCCTCGCCGTCTTTCCCGGGGACATAGTGAACCAGCACCACCGCATCGAATTCGATAATCGGCAACAAAGGGGCCGGACGCCCTTTCCCTTCACACAACCAAACCCAGGCATTTTTGCCCTTGGCCACGGCTTCCCAAACTACGGTACCGCGGCCGGTCTCTTCGTAGTGAAAGCGCCCCTTCTCATCGACATTGGGTATGGTGCACTTCGCGCCAAGCGTTTGCCATATGCGGAAAGCTTCCTGCGGATGCGCAAGCAACCATCGATATACCTCCGGCGGCGCAAGGAAAGCCTCGGCTGGGCCTTGAGCGGTGACAGTGGGTTGTTCCACAACGGCCTTGACCCGATCACGGTGGATCGGGGCCATGATGGAATACGGGATCCCGGCAGGCTCAGAAGGAGGAATTACCGCTTCCGCGGCAGAACCTCCTTGTGGGGCCAAGCAAATGCCAAGGATCACCAACGCAAATACGCGCCGGTGCATCGAATGAACCTCGTGGGGGTCCCCCGGATCGGGATTCCGGAGGTGGTCACCCATTCATCGAATTCTGGATGGGGGGATCATGAGGGATTTTTGGGTTGGTCTTGTGGTATGGAAAATCGGGGGCTTAGACTGTGCGTCGGAACCACGGGTCCAATCCTGCCCAAAAGGCCGATTCCTGTTTCCTCCGTTTGAATCCAAATGCTACCAAGTGGAGCCTCCACCATGACCCAATCTGCCGAACGCAACTCCCCTGTGGAAAATGAGTTGCGAAAGCCTTCCCTTTTTGGGACCAAATGGGCGCTTCGTTTCGGGGCAGTCGCGGTTGCAGGTGCCGCCGGGGCGGGCTTTTATTTCCGCAATGACATTCAAGCTGCCTGGCTGGTTCGACAAGTTTCCCAGACTACCGAGGCGGAAGCGCCACAACATATCGAACGAGCGAAAGGAATAGGCGACTCCGCCATCGCTCCCATGGCCAGTCTCTTCCAATCCGATCGGGACCTGGTGGTAAAAACGGCCATGGAGGCCCTTTTGGGGATCTCCGCAAATTGGGCACAGGACGATTCCCGCCGGGTGATCCTTGCCGGAAAACTGTCCCAGGGTTTCGTCGGTTTTTCGCCCCAAGGGCAGGCAGCATCGCTGAACTTGGTTTCCGCGTGGTTGGCGGAACCTCCGATTGCGGGATCGCCTTTCATGCAGGCGGTTGCGGGGCTACTCGCCCAGGCGGCCCTTGGCATGGCGGATCCCGCGCCAGGGACCGAAGCCGACCCCACCGTGCCCAAAGCGGCTTTGGTCCTTTTGGCAAGAATTCCTGCCGCCACGGCTTCCGCAGAAACTTCCAGGCGTGAGGATGCGCTCGCCCGAAGGGACCTTTTGCGTCAAATCCTTCGCAAGGGGGATCCGGCCTCGCGGGTGGAGGCCATCAGCGTGATCATGCGGACCCAAACCGACCTTTATGAGGACCTGGTGGCCCGACTGGAGGACCCGGTGGCCGAGGTTCGACGCGCCTGCATTTTGGCCATCGGTCCAGCAAACGAGAAAGTCCGAGAAGATGTCCTGTTGAGCGCGCTACACGACAACGATTCCGAAGTTGGTCGCCTGGCCGAACTGGCGCTTTCCGCAAGGGGCCTTTCGACGGAACACATTCGCCTGGGCAAATTGCTTACAGACCCGGACCCCGCTCGTCGTCTCGAGGTTCTCGACCTCGTACAAGGTTCGCCTGATCTTGATGAGAAACTTTGGCTTGAACGAATGAGTCATGACCGGGCCGATTCGGTGCGGGCCGCTGCCGCCCGTGCGTTAAGTGCCCGTTTTGGAATCGACGCCCAGGACCGCCTCAAGCAGATGGCGGGATCGGACCCCAGCCCCTCGGTAAGCCGCATCGCTGGTTTTTATCTGGGCCAACAAGGTCGCGGAAACACAGCAATCGTTCCCAGATAATCCGGCTTTGCCTCTGGAAACCTGATATTTTCCCCAACACGACAATCTTTCCAAACGGGACCCATTTGCGGTCCCGTTTTTTTGGGGAAGGGGCTCAGGACAATTGGGAGACCATGAGGATTGCTTTTGATATTGATTAGTTTATATAGTTTTCTTGTTCAATCATTTGATTGAATAATAAATAAATATATTAATTAGTATATTTAATAATTATTGATATCAATACAAAACAATATAATACTAAATTGCAATACACCATAAAAAACACAACTAGATTGCATAACTTCACTTGGTTTTTTAGTGGACAAGGTTCCTGGGCAAAACTATAAATTTTGAAGAATCTTTCCTCACATATTTGAACATTACGATGTCTCCAATGGAGCTTGTTTCCATGCCCAAGAGATTGTTTTGTGTCTTGTTTTCTTGGCGTTTCTCGTCAGCGGAAATCTGCGCGCCGATGCGGTAGGGTTACAATCGAGAAACATTGCATCCGGATCGTCCAATCCCATAACATCTGGCGACGCACCGAACCAGGACTTGGTTCGGATTTATTTTCGCACTACAAACACGAGCGGGGCCAAGCTTACCTCAATCGCATTTAATGGTCTGAGTTTGGCATCCGGGTCAACGGCTTTGACGGCGGACTTGGTTCGGGAGGGTTATGGTGTAGTTGCCTCCCAACAATTGACTTATGCAGGAAACGGAAACCTAACCCAAATGGGCACGGTAGCAGACTATCTTTTGCTAACTAATACATATTATCAACTGGTAATTAGAACGAATTCTGCTGTTGCAATTACAGGCATTACAGGATCTGGTTCCGAGGTAAACGACTTCATCCCAACTTACATTACTAACGACGGATCCCTTTACTCTAATACGAATCCAGCGGCATACACTGTTTATGCAGCAATTCCCGAACCCGGAACCATGATCCTCACCGGATCGGCGTTACTTGCCGGTGCGGTTGGCGCCTACATCAAGCGTCGGCGCAAAAACCGCGCGCATGGGGACGACCATGCCTAATGTGTTGAAAGGCGATTCCAAGTAAAAGAAACACCCTGCAATACGCGGGGTGTTTCTTTTTGAGAGAAAGCAAAGTACTTTACACGCCAAAAGCTTGAAACCATATTCTTTACATTTCATCCAGAAAATACAAATTTTGCGCCGTTCGACAGGCGCTTTTGTCCTGTTCTCCTAATTTTGGGGAGGGTTTTATCCGCTTATGGTGCGCTGCGCGACACTCCAGCCGCTTGGCTGGCGATAGGAAGGGGGCCATCGTGCTCGAAGGATTCTTCGGTGGATCCGGAATGTTTGACAGCCCGCAACAAGAGGAGTCGCTGAACGGGGGATTGGGTCTGCTGGTTAAGAAATGACATCTGCCCCAAAGATTCCGGGTGGCCCAATCGGCAACCAATGATCCCATATTCTCCCGATGCCAAATTAAGATCAAAACCCATCCATCCCAATGTGTCTTCGTTGTGTCTTGGGATAATTTCAAAATGGCGATAACCGCTTGGATGAACGACAGGCTTGGGTTCCATTTCCACTTCGCCATGTCGGACCGTCGGGATCACCCGCAGTTTGATTCGGTTCCCCTCGGCTTCTTCCGGGGTGACCTCCAACAATAGACTTGCGCGCAAATATTCCCGGGTGGTTGAGCGCCCCTCTCGAACCAGATCCAGAGCGCATTCCGAATAGCTCGCTCCCAGCTGAAGATGTTTGGAGTGCCCCAAACGCATTTGCACCGCTCTGGGTTCCGGGTTAATCCGCTTCGAATGGATCACACGATGCAGTTCGGAAGGAATCTGCCCACCAAGCGTCGCCACCCGAAGTCCGTTTTCGTCCAGAATCGCCCGTTTTTCAAGATTTTGCCCGGATTCATCCGCCAAAGTCCAAATCTCTTCGTTTGGATAAGTATCACCAGGTGTGAACTCAAGGAGCGATACTTCCAGACGAATGGCGTCTTTGCCCGAAATCCCCTGAAGGGCAAGTGGGCCACTAAGTGCTTTGGGGGGCTTTGGTAATATGGACTCCTCCGACCAGCGGCCCAAACAGCCGCAGACGCCGGTGAGCAAGGCAACCAGAAGCCAAGACCCAATCCGCATTGTAAACTCTCAAAGGAATACTTTGCGCGGCAATATCCTTTGCGTTCTCTTGGGTCAAGGGCAAATGGCCCCAGCCCAGCCTTTTACAACCAAGGAAACCCATGTCAGGAAGATTTGATCTATCTGGAAAGGTTGCCCTGATTACAGGCGGCAGCCAAGGCTTGGGCAAAGCTATGGCCAGAGGACTGGTCGAGCAGGGCGCCCGGGTCATCTTGGCTAGTCGTGACGCCGCAAAACTTGAGGAATCGCTTCGCCAAGTTCTTGAGGGAACAAACGGCGAAGGCCGCTACATCGTCGTGGATTTAAGCCTTCGGGGAGAGGCTGACCGTCTTGCCAGGGAGGCGGAGGCACTTTGGGGCCGCGTGGATATCCTGATTAATAACGCCGGGACGAACCGGCCCGAGTCTATTGATCGTATTACCGATGAGGCATGGGATCAGGTACTGGAGCTTAACCTTACTTCGGTCATGGCCTTGACACGGGCCCTAACGGGAGGCATGAAAGATCGAGGCTGGGGTCGGGTGATTCATATCGCCTCGATCATGGCGACCGTCTCCAAGGAAGGCCGAAATGGCTATTCGGCGACGAAGGCGGCCCTTTTGGGCTTGGCCCGAGCCAGCGCCCTGGACTTGGGGGCCTATGGGATTACGGTAAATTGCCTCTCGCCGGGGCCTTTTCTCACCGAGCTTCCCGGAAAACTCCTGTCCGATAAGGACAAAGCAGTCTTCGCCGCACATACTGCGGTAGGGCGATGGGGTGAACCGGAGGAGCTGGTTGGTGCGGCGGTCCTGCTGGCAAGTCCGGCTGGAGCCTACATTACCGGGACAAACCTGGTTGTGGATTGTGGGTATCTGTGCCGATAGTAGAATATGGGCAAAGCGGTATCGCGTTGGTTTAGGGGATGATCTCCCCGGAGGAATGCCATGGCAAGCACAATCAACAAGGCCGGTGACACGACCTCCGACGATGCTCAAAGTCTCGCCGCGCGCGCGGAAATCCTCCGAAAACAGTCGGTTTTTGAAGATTCCGAAGCCGAAGCCCAGCGCCACAAATGGATTGAAAGCGAGAAAGCGGGCTCCGATCTTGGGGAAGGCGCCATCAGGCAATGGGTAAAAACCCATTGGTGGGGATACCTCAGGGCCCGTTGGCTCGAACATCTTCAGGGAACCCGCTTTTGGGTGGAGCTCGACCGGGGCGATTATGGACTTCTTCACCGGCTCTTTGAACAGCATGGCGAACTTCTCGACCGTATTGTCGATCGTTTGAAAGCCGGACAGGAAAACCTCGACATCATCAACTGGGCACGCGACTTTCACCTCGATGTCGGTGCTGTGATCGATATCCTCGAAGCACTCGACATGAACAGTCGCCGTTTGGCTCATCGGTTTGATCCCTGATTCCCCATTTGGGTACCATGCCCCCATCCCATCCTGGTGCGGCCCCCTTGGGGCCAAATCCTCCCCTGAATCCTCCTGCATCCTTGGGCCTTGCCTGGGCGCAACTTGCCCGAATCGGCCTAGCTCCATCCGCGCCTTCCAATGTGATCCTTGGTGGCCTGATCGCTTCCAGTCCCGCTCTTCCTCCTTTATTGCCTCTTTTTGGGCTTTGCCTGGCATCGATTGCCCTCTACCTGGGCGGGATGGTTCTCAACGATTGGTTTGATCGCGGGATCGACTCTCTCGAGCGCCCTGGCCGTCCCATCCCCTCGGGTCGCGTGTCGGCCAACGCGGCACGCAATGCGGGGATATTTCTTTTGGTGGTTGGGATCGGCATCGCGGGGGTGGTTTCTTTTTCGCTCCAATGTCCCCTGGCGGTTTGCTATGCGGGAATGATTGCGGTTTTGGTGATTGCGTACAACGGATGGGCCAAGTCGACCATCTGGGGACCCGTGTTCATGGGGTCGTGCCGGTTGGTGAATGTGCTTTTGGGGACGGCGGTCGCTTGTGCGCTTCCCAATACCTATGCGATTTTGGCGTCCATTTCGGTTGGTTGCTACATCGCCGGAGTGACGACCATGGCCCGCTATGAGGCCCAAATCGTTCCCGTTTGGACAGTCTGGATCGGGAGAATTGCCGCCCTGATTCCAATGGGGCTTGCCATCGCTGTGGTTTTCGGATTGGAAACGCCCGCGGGACCATGGACTTTGCTTTTGGCGATGTTTGTCGTGATCGCGCAGGCACGGATCCTGGATGAGTTGGCTTCGGAACCTTCAGGCCCCATGGTTCCCCGAAAAATCGGCGCGCTCCTTGGGCAATTGATCCGGATCGACACAATCCTTGCCTCGGCATGGGTCGGGTTCGCGGGTTTCTCCTTGTTGGGACTTTGGTTTGTGGCCCTATTCCTAAGACGCTTCAAGGGGCTCTATTCGAGCTAGGTTACTTTTCGGGCCAGGACCGATTCAAAGTAGCGCCCTTTTGCCCCAGGGCCTGGAAACATTACTCGTTGGTGTTTTTCTTCTTGTCAAGCATTTTTTTATCTGGTCGTATTCAGACGGGTCTTACATCCCCTATGGTTGGCATTCGCAAAAAGTCGTGACTCATGGGTAATTTGCACACAATTCCCCATACCCGCGCAGAAGTACCCAATTTGTGAAAACGGGCGATCCAGCAAGAATTGCGGATCATTCCGGTGGTTTGGCCTTCCCGATGGAAGAAGTGGTCTTGTTGATGGGGACAGACGCCGGGCTCCCCCTGATCGGACCATTGCGCGGACAGGATGTTCCACCAACCCCAATGACCGAGGATGGTCCTCCGAGGGGTTGGATGCATGCACAACGGTGAGATGGCTTCAGGGATGTGACCGATACCGTGTGATGATTTCGCCTGGTGTCTGAGGAGAATGGTTCCATGAAACTGCGTCAACTGACGCCCTGGGTAGCGTTGCTGGTCGGGTTGGTGGCCCAGACCGCCTCCGCCTCGAACCTTGGCGTGGGCAAATACGCCTCGGTGTCCAAGGCGGCGCAGGACCCGGGCTGCGTTTCTCCCGCTTTTTGCGAGCGGTATCGCCCAACCTATAAGCTCGTGTGGGACAGCCACATCGAGAAGCGGTATGTGACCTGTTACAAGACCGTCAGCGAGGAATCGACAAAAACGATTTCCAAAACCTGCTATCGGGATGAGGTCAAGACGATCTACAAACCCAAGCGGGAAACCATCGTGCGCAATGTTGAGGAAACCATCCTCAAGCCCCGCTATCACAAAGAGACCTTCGATCAGGAATACACAGTATCCCGTCCTGTGAAAAAGACCTGTTATCGGGAGGAAACCGAAACCCGCTGCAAGCCCGAAATCGAAACGAGCCAGCGCGAGATCCGTTACAATGTTTGTCGCAAGGTCCCCGTCCAAAGCGAAAAGACCATTTGCTACACCGTTTGCAAACCCGTGACCGAAACCAGGACCCACACCAAGTCCGGACAGGTTTGCAAAAAGGTTTGCGAACACCACACCAAGGAAGTGGTCAACTACATCCGCAAACCGATTATCGAGCACCACACCAAAGAGGTCCGCTACAATGTTCGCCGTGTGGAAATCGAAGATGCCGTGAAGCAGGTCACCTGCCGCGAATGGAAGACCGAAACCGAAACCGGCACACGGACCGTTTGCCGCACCGTTTGCAAGCCCGTTACCACCTGCGAAACCCGCATGCGCAAAAAGCTTGAGTGGGTCACCGAAACCTACACTGTGATGCCTTGCGATCCATGCGTGAGCATGAAGGGTTCCACCGAAGGCGGCAAGGGTGGCAAAATGTCCAAAGCCGCCGACCCTGTCGAACCCATCACCCGATGTCGCCGCGTGCTCCGTTGCAGCACGGTTTGCGAAAGCGTCCCCGTCACCCGCTATGTGCGTGAGGTGGAGACCGAAGAAGTCCCCTACACCATCTGCAAGAAAGTTCCTGTATGCACCGTGAAGGAAGTTCCTTGCAAGGTGCGCAAGATCTATTGGGATGAGTGTGTGAAGGAAGTCCCCTACACCACCTGTCGCTATGAATGCGAAAAGATCGTCAAGGAAGTCCCCTACACCACCACCCGCATCATGAAAGGTGCGTATGTGGATGGCGATGGCAAAGGACACAAACACCCCGGTTCCGACCCCATCTCCAGCAAAGCCTCGGGCAAAGGCAAAATGAAAGGCGCCAGCAACGCTTGGCCTTTCGTGGAAGGCGCAACCTGGGAAGACACCTACACCACCTGCCATACCCACATGGAGCGTGAAAATCGCACGAAGACCGTCCCTTGTGTCACTTGGACCACCCAGGTCGAAGAAAAGAGCAAGATGGTCCCCCATGTGACCTGCAAGATGGTCCCCTACACCGTCACCCGCAAGGTTCCCTACACCGTCTGCGAAATGGTCGAAGAAACCAAAACCAAAAAGGTTTGCAAAACCACATGCACCATGGAACCTGTGACCGTGTGCCGCAAGGTGCGCGAAACCCACTGCACAATGGTTGCTTGCGAAGTTCGCTGCAAGGTCCCTTACACCGTAACCGAACAGGTTCCGGTGACCATCACCCGCCGGGTTCCTGTATGCGTCGAAAAGGAAGTCTGCGTTCGCCGCCCCATGTGGGTGGAATCAGGCTGCAAGCCTTGCCTGATCGACAAGTTCCTTGCGCACCGTTTCGCTTGCGATCCTTGCATCGACCCCAAGCCCAAAGCCCAGTCGCCAAAGGCCCAGGGACCCAAATCCCAATCGCCCAAGTCTCAGGACCCCAAGAGCCAATCGCCCGTGGATGCTGAATCTTTGGGAACCAAGGACGCCTTCTAAAGCGCTCCCTAAAGGAAGACGATAACCCAAGAGCCTCCGGAAATTCGGAGGCTCTTTTTGTTGGGGCCTTTAATGGCTATCCGCACTTATATATATATATATTTCTATATATATAAATTATTTGTAATAAAAAGATTCAAAATTTTCAATCAAATTCTTTTATTATAAATATAATGTTCTTAAACCTCATTCCATTTGCCTTTTGGCTAGAGAAAACACTTTGGGGGTCCCAACTCCATGCAAACGAAATTCGCAGTGTTGGTTGCGGTTGCCGCCTTGGTCATGGGTGGGAATATTCGGGCGGATGTTGTTGGATTGCAAACCAATACCAATCAAATTAGCTCAGTACCAGGGGGATTTGAAATAGGTGTCGGGGACACTCTTTTATATTTTGAATTTGGGACTACCGGACTTTCAGGAGCTAAATTTACCGGAATTTCTTTTAATAATTTGGGTGCAAACAATATAGATTTTATTGCTGAGCTTCGCGAATATAATCTCGATTATAATGAATATTTAACAAGAGCTGCATCATTAGGAAAATATACTGCGGCTGGGTCTAAAATTGATTTTTCAAAAATTCCAACCAGTGCCGCGGAAGAATTGTCAAGCTATGGACTAAACGCGGGTACTAACTATGCGCTCCTCTTATACAGCTTAGACCAGTCATTAATTGACAATTATGAAAGTTCGAATGGAGTCATTACCAATTCTATGACTGATTGGATTGCTGGTCCGACCTTAAACTCAACTACAGGTTTAGTTAGTATGGTTGGTCCAGCCTTTACTCTTTATAGTTCCGTTCCCGAACCGGGCACCATGATCCTCACCGGTACGGCGTTGGTGGCGGGTGCCGTTGGCGCGTACTTCAAGCGTCGGCGAAAAGCCAAAACAGAACCGGCAGTATAAGACTTCCTGGAAATCAGTTAGATGCCTTTGCACCCCGCTTTCGCGGGGTGTTTTTTTGGTAGCGGATTGGCCAACCCCAGATGAACCACTCTGTTCTAACCCGTCTTTCGTTGGGCAATGGGATAGGCGGCTGACGGCTTCATTAATCCAAAGCACATGACCCACGAAAAGCAAGCTTGCCGGTCTTTGCTTTTGGAACTTTCTTTTTCATGAACAAAAAGGAGCTTAAACACAAAAAGCAACAGGGGGGGGGAACTTCGCTCCCTCTGTTGCTAATTGTATTTTTCCTCCCGGGTTTTCCGTGAAAGGAGCTATTTTTTTCGATGGAATCCTAGCGCAGCTTTCGGTTGGTCAAGGGTTCGCCATTGGTGTCCAGAATCTGGAAGTGGTGGATTCCCGGTTTGGTTTTGTCCTTGTGCATCCAGACAATCTTTTTGTTCCTGTCGACCTCGATTAGCCGCACCTCATCACCCTGGGCATGGTGGCTCGTGATGACAGTGTTCCCGTTGGGCAATCTTTGAATCCCGCAGGCGTCATTGATCAGGCGACTGCCAAGGTCCTTGTTGTCGATTTGCCACACAATCTCACCCTTGGGATCGACCTCAATCACCAGATCCTTGAGGGTGCAACCGATCAGTGTGTTTCCATCGGGAAGGCGAATGGCGGTGAAGGGCCAATAAGGAGTCTTCACCTCCCAAACAATTTTTCCCTCCGGGGTGTATTCGCGTACGACCTGGTCCAGAAGTTGGGGAACCAGATAGTTCCCGTTGGGAAGCTTTCGGGTCATGCGCGTTTGCAGGTGATGATCCTTGGTCTGAGCCTGAAGAGGGATCTCGGCGACGATTTTTCCATCACGGCTGACTTCGAGGATTCGTGGTTTGGCACCCGCCTCGGTCAAAAGAATCGCTCCGCTATTGAGCATCTGGGCGGTGTTGACTTCGGATTGGGTCCCTTTGTGAAGGAAGAGCACCTTGCCCGACTTGTCGACGATGGCCGCCGCGCCGCCCGGATTCGCTTTGCTTTTGTTCAAAGCAAGTAGAACCGAACCATCTTCCAGAACCTCGCCATCGCGGGATCCATCCGGGAACTGCCAAAGAATCTTATTGTCATGGGATCGGATATAGGTTGCCCCACCCGTGGCGAGGAAGCCATGGGTCACCTTGTCATTTTGTGGCGCTGCCTCCTGTTGTGGAACTGCTTTTTGGGCCCAAGCAGACGCGACCCAGGGGGATCCCATCAGTCCAAAGGCCGCAGTTGCCATCACGAAGGAACGCCTGAAGATCGAGGTACGCGACATGGAAATTCCCTTTCGGAGGGGAGAGAGGAGCAACAGAAAAGACAAATGGAAGTTTTGTCGTCAATCAGGCGTGGCCTCTTAACGAACAGTCAGGGGCGTGTCGTTGTCGTGGGCCCAACGACCAATTACTTGCCGCCGTACCAAACCCCGCGCAGCCAATTGTGTCGACGGAGCTTTTTGGTCAGTTCCTCAGGCAGCTGGGGAAGGTTGGCCACAGAAGTGTTATCTATGGCTTGGGCGATGTTTCGCATACCGGGGATGACCGCGGTGACTCCGTGCTGGTCCATGGCATAGCGGATTGCGACGCGGGGAAGGGTCCATTCGGGCCCGAGGTTGGCTTCGGCGAGATCTGCCTTGATGGCGTCGATCCGGGTTAGAGTTCGGGTGAGTCGATCGCCTTCGAAATAGCGGGCCCGGAAATCTCCCTCGGGGAACTTGTGGCTGGAGTGGTACTTTCCAGAAAGAGAACCTTCATCGAGCGGCACCCGGACAATCACTCCGGCCTGGTGACGGGCGGCTTCGGGAAGGAGTCCGGCGGCAGCCTCCTGATCGAACAGGTTGAAGATTACCTGGACGACATCCACAAGTCCCAGGCGCATGGGGCCGATTACCGAATTCTGATCCTGTTCCGGAGTACAAATTCCGATCAAGCCAATTTTCCCTTGCTTCTTTAATTTGGCAAGGACTTCGAGAGGTTTGGGGTCGCGGTTCCAGGCCCGGGTCCAGGTGTGGAGTTGGAGCAGGTCGATCCGTTCGACATTGAGAGTTCTGAGCCGCTCCTCCACATTTTCAATCAGGTATTTTTCTGGATATCGTTCACTAGCATCGCACCACGGGGTAGGGGGCCATGGGCCCGCCACGGGGGGGGTCTTGGTTGCAAGGATCGGTTTTTCGGACCGTTCGGCAAGTGCCCGGGCAATGACCCTTTCGCTGCGACCATCACCATAAACCGCCGCGGTGTCGATCAGGTTGACCCCGAGGTCGAGGGCTTTGTGAAGGGCGCGAACGGACTCGCCATCATCCTGGTTGCCCCATTGGCCACCAAGGGCCCAGGCACCAAAACCGATGGGGTGTACCAGTGGACCCGACCGGCCCAATTTGCGGAGCATGCTCTGGTTTTCGGAAGCGGACATGAAGTGATTCCAGCGATAAAGTTAGGAGGAGATAATCGGAACCAGGTGGACCCTAGCCAAAAGCCTTTGACTAAAAGCCGGTCCAATAACCCGTCAGGTAGGTATCCCGGGCAATCAGCCCATAGAGGATAACTCCCACGATAAAGAAGACGCTTAGGATCAGGCAGAGTTTTTTGAGCAGGGATACATCATGTGGCCTTTCCTGCCCGGGTGTGACCTGTGTTGTGTCGTGGCTCATGATGTTCATTCTTTGGGATGGGAGTCCGGGAAAATGCCTCAACTGGCATTTTATTCAATCGGACTGCCCATGTTCCAGAATTGAGGCAAGGAACGCATCTGGGGCATTGGTCGGCCATCAAAGGAACGGAAGGTTCCCTCGCCTGGAACATAGTTGACCCGGGGGCGGAATTCCCCGGCGCCATCGACGGCGGCATGGTTCCAGATGTTGCGCGAAGAGGCGCGATAGAAACCAGTAGTCCCCAAACCTTCGGGGGGAGAGTAGTCCGGGTGACCCGTGTCGTGTCCCAGCAAGGGGTCTTCGCCGGGCTGGATATTGTCAAGAATTCTGGGTGTGAATTCCTGAGTGTTGGTGTTTCGGGCATTGTTGTGCCTGTTGGGAGTAGGAATGCGCTCGCCTCTGGGTTCGACATAAGTGGGGTCTGGGACAACAGGCGGCTCGACGATGCTATCCAGGGGAAGTGTCATGGAAAGATAAATTGTCTGAGCAAGGGATTTTATCAGGAGCGCGTTCATTTGGGTCTTCCCTTTGGGAGCCTTTTTTGGGGCGGGCCAAAACTGGTTTGCCTGGCAACTCTGTTTGAAAATCGATTTGGGTCTGAGAAATCGATTTGGGCTGCCCAAATGAATTGTCTCAGAAGTGGGCGGAGTTGTCGTGGGGTGTCGTCAGGGTTTGCCCGGTCAACCTGATACAGATGGTCGGCAGATTCGTTAAATCCGTCCCGGGTTGAATTTTTTTCAAAAAAATCTTTGGATTTTGTGAGGATTTCAAACTTGACAGCAAGGTCTGAAAAACACTATTGCCCCCCCATCGGACTTGGGAAGCGCAGCAGCGTGGGGACGCGATGGCGCCTGAAACAAGGACGAGGGAAGGATGTCTGGCGGGGTCTGGCAGTCGGCTTGGGAGGTGGGGACTTCCCGAAACGAAACGCCGGGCTTTGTAAGTTCTTCAAATGCGATCTGATTTAGATTTCATTGAAGAGGACTGGCTGGATGGTCCGATGGTTGTTGATGTTCCGGATTCTTTTTTGTCCGGGGCGTCATGGAAGACATTTGACACGCGTTGATGTTGAAAATCACCGCGGATTCCTGCCGGCGGGGGGAACCTTTTGGGTTCGCCGGCAGGGGTTGTTCGGGAGTGGGGAATATCCTGGCAGGGGACTTTGTTCCAGCCAGCGAGCTACCTTCCTCTCCGGAATGTCAAGCCACAACGGAAGAGGTTCTGCCTGTTCCGGCTCTTGGGGGAGAGCGCAATGCAAACCGAAGTAGAAACCGACATCACCAAAATCTGGCGTGAATACCGCGCGAATCCCACAATCGAACTTCGCAATTTCCTGATGGAAAAGTACATGCCCCTTGTCCGCTATAACGCCGAGCGGATCTGGAATCGTTTGCCTGACGGCGTCGAACTCGACGACCTTTCCAGCTCCGGCGTGTTCGGTCTACTTGATGCCATCGAGGCGTTCGACCTTGAGCGCGGTGTCAAGTTTGAAACTTACTGCGTGCCCCGTATTCGGGGAGCCATGCTTGACGAACTTCGCACCATGGACTGGGTTCCCCGTCTTGTGCGCTCCAAAGCAAGCAAGGTGGAAGTCGCCCGCAAGCAACTCGAAGCCGCGCTTGGGCGTCCTCCCCGTCCTGAAGAGATGGCGGAAAAGATGGGCATCCCTGTTGAGGAGTTCAACAAGCTCGCCTCCGAAGCAACAGCGGTTACCCAGGTCTCTCTCAACAAGAAATGGTACGAGACCGACAGCTACAAGGATGTCCGCGAGATCGACATCATCGAAGACAAGAAAGCCGAAGACCCAACCCACAAGATCCAGAATCGCGATCTGATGCGCCTGGTGACCCGGGGGCTCAACCGCAACGAGCGCCTTATCATCATCCTCTACTACTACGAGGATATGACCATGAAAGAAATCGGCGCCACCCTCGACCTTAGCGAATCGCGCGTCAGCCAAATGCATTCAAGCATCGTTAATCGACTTCAAAACCAACTGGCCGAAAGGCGTCCCGAGTTTAGCTTCTAAGCTCAGGATTTGGGATTCAGGAATCTAGTCAGGCGGGGAAAAAGGGCCCGGAGGAAAACCTCCGGGCCCTTTTTTATTGGTTACAAAATCATTGAGGCGGGCAGTTGCACACACCCCAAATCGGAACTATTCCGCCTTTTCACCCTCGGGCTTTTCCCCTTCGGCGGGAGCCTCTTCCTCATTTGGCGCGCTAAGGAAATCTGCCACTGCATCGTGGTGTTCCTCGTCGATGACCGTTTCCTCGGGAACGGGTTCCTCGATGGGAGCTCCACCCAAAAGACCTTCATCGACAGAGAAGTCGCCGGTGTCCACCGGGGCCTGTTGAACGGGAGCGTGGTGCTCGCGGGAGCCACGACCACGAGGTTCGACCTCGACCGTTCGGGCGGCTTCCTCGGCCCATTCGAGCATGTCATCGGCGGCTTCTTCGGTGATGCCAGCGAGTTCGGCGATGTATTCCGGTTCCAGACATTCAAGGTCCGAATAGCTAAGGCAGCCCGCTTCGATGAACTGTTGGACCAGATCGTCGGTGATCGCGGGGATCTGGCTAAACCAGGCTTCCGCTTTTTCGAGACTGCCGGTGAACTCGGTCTCGGTCATGATTTCGATGTCCCAACCCACCAGGCGCGAGGCAAGGCGAACATTCTGTCCCTTGCGGCCGATAGCCAGACTGAGCTGGTCATCCTTCACAAGGACGATGGCGCGACCAAGTTTTTCATAAAGGAAAACCTCGTCGATCTTGGCCGGCTTGAGAGTGTTGTCGATGAGCACCTGGAGCGAGTCGTTCCAACGAACCACATCGATTCGCTCCTGGCCGCCGAGTTCCTCGATGATTGTTTTGATGCGGCTGCCTTTGGTACCAAGGCAGGAACCAACACAGTCGACTTTCATGTCAACAGACGAGACAGCGATTTTGGATCGATGTCCAGCTTCGCGGGAGACCGCGCGGATCTCGACGACATGGTCGGCGATTTCGGGAATTTCCTCTTCAAAGAGGCGACGGAGGAAGTCGGGGTGGGTGCGTGAAAGGACGATCTTCACACGGTTGCCGGTGCGGCGAACATCGAGGATGATCGCTTTGAGACGCTCGTTGGTGTGAGGCATTTCGCCGGGGATCTGCTCACTTTTCGGGAGGATCGCCTCGACCTTGTCCGACTCCAGGTTGCATAGGGCCAGACCGCGCTCAACTCGCTGGACGATGGCATAGACGATGTCGCCTTTACGGTCCTTGTATTTGCCGAAGGTCTCTTCCGATTCTGCTTCGCGGAAGTTCTGGATCATAAGTTGCTTGGCGGACTGGGCGGCGATGCGGCCCAATTCGTCGGGGGTCAGGACGGTGTCGCCGTGGCGGGCTTTGATGTCGCCTGTCTCGCGATTGATCGAGACTTCGATACCTTCTTCGGTTTCGTACTTCTTGGAGATGGCCAGACGGACCGCCTTCTCGATACCCGAGAAGATCAGGTCGCGGGGGATGTTCTTTTCCCGGTTGAGGAAATCCACACCCTTGATCAGGTCGGCGCCGTTCATGATAAAGCCCTTCAAACGCCCCGAGGCGATCCATACGAAGAGGTAGCCCAGGGAAACAAACCCCGGAGCATGGTAGAAACAGGACTGGAATTTCAGGCAGATTGGCCCGAGATGAGTCCGCGCCACAACTCCCCGATGACGGGGACGGTTTGCGGGTCGAAGCCTGGCCAGGCCCCAACTATCCAAGCAACGGTGACCCAGAAAATGGGTCATGGTCCCCGTGCCACCGGGTGGTGGCGTCCCAAACGCCTAGACGCCTGGAAGTGCTCCTTGCTAAAGATGTTACCGGGTCTTGCCTTTTAGGTTAAGGTCCAATCCCGAATTTCGCCTCTTCCTCACGAAACCCGCACCCTCACAATAGGATGATTTGGGTACTCAAAAGGCACCCGGATTCCGTTCACCATGCCCCAAAATACCCCCAGTTTGACCACCAGTTTGTTGGGACTCATACGGTTCAGCCACACCCTTTTCGCGCTTCCCTTTGCCATGGCATCGGCAATGATTGCTTGGGACAAGCAAGGATTTGAGCCGCTTGGGTTGGTAGGAATTGTGGTCTGTCTTGGGATGGCCCGCTCTGCCGCAATGGCTTTTAACCGCTTGGCGGACCGGCAAATCGATGCGCTCAATCCCCGGACCGCTGACCGGCATATTCCAGCGGGGCTACTTTCCGTGGGGGTGGTCAGCTGGTTTGTGGTTTTGACCTCGCTAGGTTTTGTCCTTGGTACCCTGATTTTCGTACCCCTTGGAAATTGGTACCCTTTGTACTTTTGTTTGCCGGTCCTGCTTTGGCTCCTGGGATATTCCTATGCCAAACGCTTTACCAGCCTGGCGCATTATTGGCTCGGACTGGCCCTTGCTTGTGCCCCTTCGGGAGCTTGGGTTGCCATTCGGGGAGATCAGATTTGGGGGGAGTTGGCAATCCCCTCCATCCTGTCGTTTGCCGTCGCTTTTTGGGTCGGCGGATTTGACATCATCTATGCCTGCCAGGACGAGGCGTTTGATCGCAAGGCGGGGCTGTTTTCCATCCCCAGTGTCCTGGGTGCCAGGAACGCCCTAGGGTTGGCTGCGTTATCCCATCTGGTGATGTTGTGCCTTTTGGCTCTTCTTCCCTGGGCGGAACCAAGGATGGGGGCGATTTATTGGACCGGCCTGGGAGCTGTGGCCATTCTACTTGGGTTTGAGCATACCCTGGTTCGGCCAGGCGATTTGAAGCGGGTGAACCTGGCCTTTTTCTGGGTCAATATCACGGTTGGATTTGGGCTTTGGCTGGTGATCAGTTTGCAGTTGTGGCTGGGTTGATCGTTTGGGTTGGGTCGGGGTGCTGGACCCTGTAATAGGGGCGGGGGTCGGATGTTCCTCGTGGAACAAGAACTCCGCCAAAGTTTTCGGCACCCGAAATCCCGGGAATCCGGATTCAGCTCATCCGGATCCGGTTGGGGTTTGGTTCCACGAGGAACATCAACCTCCCGGATTCCTGGCTCGGGCATCCTCAAACAGACTGATAGACCAGCGTGGATCCGATGGATTTTTGAATCACCTTGGGAGTCAGTCCAAAGATACTTTCGGCCGCACCGACCAAAAGCAAACCATGGGGTTCCAGTCGGCTGGCAAGTGCCTCGACCAGCCGTTTGCGGGTTGGCTCATCGAGATAGATCAACAGGTTGCGGCAAAGGATCAGGTCAAAGCGCCCCAGACCCAAAAGGTTGTCGAGAAGGTTTCCTCTCTGCCAGCGAATGAGTGAGTGAAGCTTGGGGGAGACCTCGAAACCCTTGTCGCAAGGCATGAGGAACTTTTGTTGTCGCTGGGGAGGCATTCCCCGTTTTACCTCTGCGGCGGAGTAGACCCCCGACCTGGCAATTACCAACATCCGTTCGGAGATATCCGTCCCAAGGATCGAAACCTCCGCTTGGGGTTCCAGGCCCACGGCCTCGCAAACTTCGGTCAGCACCATCGCCAGGCTATAAGGCTCCTGGCCGGAAGAGCAAGCCGCGCTCCAAATGCGAAGCTTGCCCGTCCTTCCCGGAGTTTTGAGCAACCCGGGTAGGATGGTCGATTTCAGCGCGTCCCAAGGGTGGGCGTCCCGAAAGAACGATGTTTCGTGGGTGGTGACCGCTTCGATAAGGGCTTCCCGCAACATGGGGTTTGTTTGGGAATCGAGCCGGTCGCAAAGCTGATCCAGGCTGGAGCAGCCCGCATGGTGGGCGAGCGGGATTACCCGGTGGATCAACAGGTAGTCCTTGTCGGGCCCAAGGACGATCCCACAGAGACTCTGGATCAGGCGGGCGATCCTTTGCCGGGTTTCAGGGCGGATTCCTGCCTGATGGGAAAAACCTCCATCAGGTCCGTTTGATGTTGGGAGGCTCAAGTCACAACCTCCATGCGCCTGGAGTCACCAGGTCCTCGGAGGGATTGAATCACTACTGCCAATTGATCGAGAGGCAAAATCATGTCCGCCAATCCCGCCTGAACCGCCGCGCCGGGCATTCCCCAAACGGTGCTTGTGGCTTCGTCCTGGGCAAGGATCAGTGCACCCTGGCGCTTGAGGGTTGCCAATCCCTGGACTCCGTCGCGTCCCATTCCTGTGAGGATGAGTCCCGCACAGTCCGGACCAAAGACCGAGGCACCGGTTCGAAAGAGATAATTTGCCGAGGGGCGGCAACCCTCCTCGGGTGGGAGATCCGAAAGCCCGGCAACGAAACCAACCCCCGGAGTGTTTCGAACCAACAAGTGTCGTCCCCCGGGAGCCAAATAGGCTACCCCCGGACGAAGGGGTTCGTTGTCGGTCGCCTCGACCACCTGGACTCCGGTTGTCCTCGTAAGGCTTTGGGCCAGAGAGAGGGTGAAGTCGGGGGGCATGTGTTGAACAATCAGGATTGGGGCGCGAAACCCCTTGAGTCCGGAAAGCAGGGTGTTCAGGGCGCGAGGACCACCAGTGGATACCGCCACAAGGATGGCGCGAAGGGTTCGCATCCCGGAGGGTTTGACCGCCGCATCAACCGCAGGAGGTTTGATCGCCAGACGCAATCCCGAAGCCCGGGTCGGTTCGCCCCGGTTTCGAAGAAAAGCGCGGATCCGCGGTAGAAGTTGTTCCCGAAGGTACTTGATCCCCGATTCGGGGTCTGGGGTCGTGGGCTTGGGAATGAAATCGTAAGCGCCGAGTTCGATCGCTTTCATGCTGATCTCGGCCCCGGCCCTGGTGTGGGAACTGAGCATCACCACACCGACGGGTTTGCCATCCTTGCGAGAGGCATTGAAGTCCATGATCTGTTTGAGGGTCACCAGTCCGTCCTGACCTGGCATTTCAAAATCGAGGGTGACCAGATCTGGGGGATGTTCCCGAATCAGGTCAATTGCCCGGATGCCGCTATGAACGGATCCGGCCAGGGAAATTCCCTCCATACCGGATAGGGCCCTTTCCAGGGCGGTCCTAAACAGACGGGAATCATCAACAATCAGTACGCGTGCCGGCTGGTCCAACTTGCTACCCCATCTGCTCCCTCAGGAGGATTCGGGTCCTAACCTGAGAGAAAGGACTCTCTCTGGAAGGATATGGACCCCGATGGACGCCAACGAAATTGCCGCCGCCCTTAGCGAGATCGCTACTCTTCTTGAGCTGCGCGGGGAGAATGTTTTCAAGATCAATGCCCATCGCAAAGCGGCACGGGCTTTGGAGACCCTGACCCAACCGCTGGATCACCTCATCGCCGATGGGAGCCTGGCCCGGGTCGATGGGATCGGCAAGGCACTTTTGGCCAAGATCGAAACCCTCCACAAGGCCAACCGCCTCCAGGAACTTGAGGACCTACGGGCCCAGGTTCCACCAGGACTTTTGGATATGCTCCGCCTTCCGGGGATCGGCCCCAAAAAGGTCAAGCTTATTTATGAGGAGCTTGCAATCGAATCGTTAGCTGCTCTGAAAGAGGCATGCGAATCCGGTCGGATCGCCGTGGTCAAAGGATTTGGCGCAAAGACCCAAACCAACATCCTTGAGGGAATCGCTTTTCTCAAAGAGGGGGAAGGGCGTGTTCATCGCCCTGTGGCACTGGAGGCTGCGGGGGAACTGATTCAACTGTTGCGCAATATCAAGGGTGTCGAGCGGATAGAACAGGCTGGGAGTTTGCGGAGGGCCCGGGAAACGGTCAAGGACATAGACATCGTGGCGACCTTGAAATCCGGGGTCGATCCAGAGGATGTGATGGACGCTTTTGTCGCACACCCAAAAGTTGTCCATGTTTCAGGCCGAGGCCAGACCAAAGCCAGCGTGGTCCTTGAGGTGGCGGATTCGGGTTCGATGACCGGGAGGTCCCGATTGGGGGCGGACCTAAGGCTTGTTCCACCGGAGAGCTTTGCCTGTGCATTGGCTTATTTCACCGGATCCAAAGAGCACAATGTTCGGATGCGAGGCCTGGCAATTGAGCATGGCTACAAGCTTAACGAGTATGCACTAACCGGCCCCAAGGGTCCGCTCGATTGCCCGACGGAGGAATCCATCTATCGACATCTGGGACTTCATTGGGTTCCGCCGGAACTGAGAGAGATGACAGGCGAGATCGAGGCCGCCAAACTCGAAGGGGGTAAGGGGCTTCCCAAACTGATACCCATGGGATCCCTAAGGGGAATATTTCACAATCACACCACCGCAAGCGACGGGTCCGCAACCCTCGAAGAAATGGCTATTGCCTCGAGGGAAAATGGCCTCGAATACTTTGGGGTGGGAGACCATAGCCAGTCATTGGGTGTGGCCAACGGGCTCAAACCCAAACGGGTCAGGGAGCAATGGGCCGAGATCGACAGGCTCAATGAAACGCTTTCGGGAATCCACATCCTCAAAGGGTCCGAAGTAGACATCCTGGAGGATGGATCACTTGACTACGATGATGAGCTTTTGGCCGGGTTTGACTATGTCGTCGCCAGCGTCCACATGCACATGAACATGCCCCGGGAGGAGATGACCGCCCGGATTTGCAAAGCATTATCCCACCCTGCGGTGACAATGCTTGGGCATCCAACCGGGCGCCTCCTACTCAGGCGCAATGCCTATGCGGTGGATCTGGACAAGGTCCTTGAAGCCGCGGCGAAACACGGGGTGATGATCGAGATCAACGCAAACCCCTGGCGGCTGGATCTGGATTGGGTCCATGTGCGTCGCGCCCGGGACATGGGAATCCTTTTGGTGATCAATCCCGATGCTCATGCCACAACCGAGGTTACCAACATCCGGTTCGGGGTCGAGGTGGCAAGGCGGGGCTGGTGCGAGGCGAAGGATGTCTTCAACACCCGTGGGCTTGATGAAGTCAAAAGCTTTTTGAATTCACGAAAAGCAATGACCCGTTAGCGCCATCCCCCTGGCTCCTTGCGTTTTGATGATGGGGATCGGGTGACCGTTTTTTGGAAAGGCACTTGATCCCGTTTGGGATCCTTTGGCGAAATTGTTCCTGCCGGTAAAATTGTGGACCTTGGGAAAACGGGTTTTGGTTATCCCAAGCATCCCGGGGTTTCGTGGCCATGCCCGGGTATGATAAAATTCATCTATCCATGGAACCATCTCCCCCTTGAAGCTGCGCCGGGGCCCATTTTGAAAAAGCACATTTGGAAAATTGCCGTTTTGGGTGTCATTGCTCTGGGAGCGATTGGGTACCTCGCGATCCGTTTTGGTGGGGCAATATCAGGTCCCGATCCCATTGCCGCCGATCCTGATGTGGAGCCCATTCCGATTGTGGAAATATCCGACCCACGCCTTGCAAAGGATGTGGTCTGGCGAAATGTGCGGCCGGATGTCCAATATGTCGGTGATGAGGCTTGCCAAATCTGTCATCAGGGGATCTGCGAATCCTACCACGGGACTCACACGATGGCCCGATCCTCCTCCTGGGCGGGGAAGCCCGACATGGCCGGACGGAGCGGACTGGAGAGTTTCAAGGACGGCGCTCAACCCTCCTTCATAACGGACAACATACTTTTCCGGATTGAGGAAAAAGACGACGCGTCAAACAAAGGCTCCAAGGTCCTCCATCAGACAGAATCCTTCCTCGACGAAAAAGGGCGTCCGGTCGTCTCGCGTGAAACCGACTTTGCCATCGCGGTTGGCTCGGGACATCGTGGGAGGTCCTACATCCTTGATCTTAATGGATGGCTGTATCAGACCTCGATGAGCTGGTTTTCCACAAAGGGGATCTGGGATGTTTCCCCTGGTTTACAGATTGATCGGGAGAATCCGGGCCGACCCATTTCCAGGCTTTGCCTTTATTGCCACACCAACCAGGCCAGGCATGTAAACGGAACGCAAAACAAATTTGAACCCATGTTGGCCCGCAATTTGGGAATCGGGTGTGAGCGTTGTCATGGCCCCGGAAAGCTTCACTGTGAGGAACGGGCCAACGACCCCGCCACCGCGTTTGGCAACCCGAGTAACCGGGTCGGAATGGGCAAGGCTGACACCTCAATCGTCAATCCAGCGCGCCTTGAACCGGAACTTCGCGAATCGGTTTGCAACCAGTGTCACCTTCAGGGGGAAAAACGGATCGAACGCCAGGGTCGGCGTATCGAGGACTGGCGCCCGGGCCTGAAGCTGTCAGACTATTTGATGGTCTGGGTGCGCAACCCTGTGATGGGGGAAAAGAACAAGGCGGTCGGCCAGGTGGAGCAGATGCACGCCAGTAAATGTTTCCAGAAAAGCGCTGGAGCGCTTGGTTGCACGACCTGTCACGACCCTCACTTCATGCCAGCCGAAAAGGACCGAATCGACTATAACCGGCAGCAGTGCTTCAAGTGCCACAAAAACGATGCCAAAAAAGAAGGGGTGGCGACCGAAGCCGCCACCCCAAAAAAAACAGACCCGACGGGGGGGATTTCACCTCCGTGTTCCCTGCCTCTGGTGCACCGCCTTGCGCGCCAGAATGACTGTGCCGCCTGCCATCTTCCCCGTCGAGCCAGTGCCGACATTGCCCACACCTCCCTTAGCGATCATCGCATCAGGAAGGTCTCACCGAATGATCCGGGAGCGGGTCGCGCGCTCAATCCAGGCGAGCTCCCACTTGTGGGCTTCCCGGGGCCAGCGACCCCGGAGGACGACCGCGAACTGGTGATCGCGCTCTCCCTTATGAGTCAGGAGTTTCCTCCCAACCAAAATCCGTTCAATAGCGTCATTAACCAGAAACTCGACAGCCTGCTTGCACAAAAATCGGGTGACCCCGAACTCTGGTCCTGGCAAGCGATGAGGCTTGCCAAAGAAGGCCGATATGATGAGTCGCTCCTTGTTTGGGAGCGGATCATCAAAAGCGCGCCAAATGAAAAAGCCGTATCCAAAGAGGAATTCAACCTTTTGGGAGCTACATTGGCGGCAGTGCGCGCGAAGAAAATTCCCCGGGCACTTGTCCTGGCACAAAGGTTGGCCGAACTCTCTCCCGAGAATGCGACCCACCTTGTCATGGTTGCGGAGTACCTCAAAACCCTGGGTCGGCACCAGGAGGCAATCCCCTATTTGGAAAAGGCCATCACCGCCCAACCGGCGGGTGTCCAGTCCAGGAAAATTCTGGTGGAGTGCCTTGTTCGCACCCACCAATCCGATCGCGCCAAAACCGAGTTTGAAACTCTGGCCAGGCTGACCCGCTCAGGAGAGGGAGATTTGCGCCGCTGGTTTTGGCGGCTCCAATCGGAAACCCGCTAAATAGTGGCAAGGCTCCTGATCCCTTTGGGATCCCAAACGCCTTTCTCGCCCCGTTGTTGTTACTAACTGTTCCGTCGCTTCCTTCCCTGGAAACAGACCGGACCAGCAGATTTGCGCTAGTTGTCCGATTTCCCTTTGGTCAGGAAATAGGCGATACCGAGAGTCACCAGCAGTCCGACAAGGACCAGCATGGTCGTAGTACTTCCAAAGAAGTTAAGGATGGCGTCCAAGGTAACTTCCTCCCGGTGATCAAAAAACAAGCGGTAAAGATTTGTCAGCTGGGAAGCAGCTGCTAGCGTTTTGTTAGAAACCCAAGTTCCGTGAGCAACCCCCTCACACAATTTTTTTGGGTTCGTCCGGGGCAATCGATCCGTGTTTTTTGATCCCGGTTGGTGATTTCCCCTTACGATTTCCAAGACGAAAAATTCGTGCGCAACCGGGGATTCAAACCTGTTTTTCAAAGAGTAAAAGTCGGATCCATTGGCCGGAGAAAGATTATGGTGACGCCTTTTGGGCATCCAAAAAAAAATCGGGCCGCCAAAAAATCCCCTCAACCGCAAAAAATGGCCCCGCCTCAAACCAGAGGCCTACCCCTCATGCCGACTGCCTCACGAACGAGCTCCAGCGTTTTTACCGCCTCTGCGCGAGCCTTGGCGGCTCCCGCCCGAAGCACATCCTCAACCAGATCCGGTCTCGCGACAAGTTCGCGGCGCCTGGTCCGGGCGGCGTCAAAATACGACTCTATCGATGTTAAAAGTTCTTTTTTGACATCCCCATACCCAAGTCCGCCAGCCTGGTATCGGCCCCGCATGACCTCCCGTGAGGCGTCATTCGCGAAGAGGTCCCAGAGTGCATAGACATTGCATTTGTCCGGATCCTTGGGGTCGGCGACAGGGGTGCTGTCGGTCACAATCGACATCACGACTTTCTTGAGGGGCTTCCCCTCGGCGAAAATTTCGATCGTGTTGCCGTAGCTTTTGCTCATTTTTTGCCCGTCGATTCCGGGGACTTTTGCCTCGCGGCTGAGGCGGTATTCAGGGATCGGGAAGACTTCCTTGTCAAAAATCCGGTTGAATTTTTCGGCAAGATCGCGGGTGATTTCGAGGTGTTGCACCTGGTCGCGGCCGACAGGCACAAGGTTCGACCGGTACGCAAGGATGTCCGCCGCCATGAGCACCGGATAGCTGAAAAGACCAACGCTTGCGTCGATCCCCTTTTCCACTTTTTCCTTGTAACTGACCGCTTTTTGGAGCAGCCCCATCGGGGCTACGATGGAGAGAAACCAGGTCAGTTCGCACACCTCGGGGACATCCGACTGGCGAAAGAAAACCGCCTTGGCAGGGTCGAGACCAAGGGCCAGATAGTCGAGCGCGACATCGTGGACATTCTCGCGAAGTTTCGCGGCATCCTGAAGAGTTGTCAGAGCGTGATAGTCCGCGATAAAGTAGTACGAGTTGCCCTGTTCCTGAAGCTCGATGTGTTGGCGGACGGCGCCGAAAAAGTTCCCGATATGGAGCTTGCCCGAGGGTTGGACTCCCGAAAGGATCCGCTTGGGTCCCATCGGGATTTTCGATTCCGCCATGTCAGCGCACTCCCTAAACTTCCATCGGAGGCCACCGCTGGCTTCCAAAAAACATCCGGCAAAACTTGCCGCAAAGGTCCTATTTTATGGGCAGCGCCATTGGGTTCGAGGCCATCGATTCAGGGTAAACCATCCTGTTTCCCGGGTGCATTGCAAACGGGAAATGTTTCGACGGTTTTTGCCCGGGTTTCCAAAGGCCAGGCCGGGAAAGGAAATGATTCATGATTGAGCGCATTCTGGAACCCGAGGTGATGGATGAACCGGCCGAAGCAATTGCCTATGATCAGATGGATCATGGGGGGGTCAACAGGGCCTTTGTCGAAGATTGGGTCAAAGCCGCAGGCGCGGGTTCCTATCCAGGTGGAACCAAAATCCTGGATGTGGGGACAGGCACCGCGCTCATCCCCATCGAGATGGTCCGAGTGGTTCCCAAGGTCCATCTGGTCGCGGTCGACATGGCGCAATCGATGTTGGACCTTGCCGGGGAGCACCTGAAGCGGTTGGGTTTGGCGGGTCAAATCGAGCTCAAACTTTGCGATGCCAAGAGGCTCCCCTTTGAGGATAGTTCGTTTGCGGGAGTCGTCTCCAACAGCATCATCCACCACATCCCCGAACCGCTTCACTCTTTTTGGGAGATGGCCAGGGTGTGCGCTCCAGGGGGGATAATTTTTGTTCGGGATCTGTGTCGCCCGGCGACGGTCGCGGAAATCGACCAGCTTGTCGAGCTCCATGCAAAGGGCGCGGATGTGACCCAGAAGAAACTGTTTTGGGATTCACTCCACGCGGCGCTCACGCTGGAGGAGGCGGCCGAGTTGGCGTACCTGGCGGGGTTGGATCCGCAATCGGTGACGATGACCAGCGATCGTCACTGGACCCTCGCGGCGCGGAAATAAAATGTAAAACCATTATTAAGATCTGTAAGCTAATAATTACCAGCCAATTGCAATAATGATGGGGGTTTGCCTTGGACACGATAAGTTATTCCCATGCCCGGACCAATTTTTCCAAAATTCTCGACCGGGTCTGTCACGGTCATGAGGCGTTGGTCATCACCCGCAAACAACACCCTTCGGTAGTCCTTCTTTCGCTGGCGGATTACGACCTTCTGGTGGGAAAGACGAAACAGGTCAATGCGATACCCGGGCCTCAAAAAAATGACATCCAAACGGCCCCGGATACACCAACCAAGATCCCTCCCCAGGAGGTGCCCGAACCTGCCCGAAACCCAAGTAAATTGTCTTTTAATGATTATAATTAAGATCTTTTAAAAATAGATATAGGCATAAACATGCCCCGTTTTGCAACGGGGCATGTTTCCGAAAATCGTTTTTTTTGCCAAGCCGAAATTACCCCGCCGCGGCGAGGCCAATCTCCGCATAGCGGTTGAGCTTGTTGTATAGCGTCTTCAAGCTGATCCCCAGTTCCGCCGCGACGGCGGGTTTGTTCCCCTGGTGCTTGTCGAGCACCCTGAGGATCTGGTCCCGCTCGATCTCTTCAAGAGTCATCGACCGGGGTTGGTCGATCGTTTGCGCCGGATGGAAACCGGGGGGCAGTTGCTGGCCATAAGCCATTGGGTATCCCTGACCCATGTTATGGTGACCATACGGCTGGGCCATCGGCATGACAGGGGCGGCAGGTTGGCTAAAGACAAAAGGCGGCAGGTGCATGGGGAGGATCATCCCACCCGAAGCGCTCGCCATCACCCACGAATATTGCATCGCGTTCCACATCTCGCGGACATTGCCGCCCCAACGATACCCCATCAACGCCGCCATCGCCTCCTCCGAGACGAGTCCGGCGACCTGTTCGAATGGACGGTTGGCCGCGCGCGACAATAAATGATAAACAAGTTCCGGAATATCGGAAATTCGGTCCCTTAGCGAAGGCATGCGGATCTCGAAGGCGTTGATCCGGAAATAGAGATCCTCGCGGAACTCGTCCCGGGCCACCATCGCTCTCAGATCGCGGTTGGTCGCGCAAAGGACCCGGACATTGCTCCGGAAAGGTTCGTTCTCGCCGACGCGCCGGATCTCGCCACATTCGAGGAATCGAAGGAGTTTGACCTGAAGACTTTTGGAAAGTTCGCCCACTTCGTCGAGGAAAAGTGTCCCGCCGTTGGCGACTTCGAAGAGTCCCTTATGGTCCCTCTCGGCGCCGGTAAAAGACCCCTTCTTATGTCCGAAAAGCTCACTTTCAACAAGATGCTCGCTCAGCGCGCCGCAGTTTACTGGGATAAACGGCCCACCCGCGCGGCGACTGTGCATGTAGATGGTCCGGGCGGCAAGTTCCTTGCCGGTTCCCGTCTCGCCCAAAATCAGCACGGGCGAATCGGTTGGCGCCACCGTGTCGATCAGTTGCCTGACATGGGACATAAGCGGGTGGTTGCCCACCAGGATCGATGGCCCCTCGGCGGCTTTGGCCCGGGTCTTGAGGGCGGTGTTCTGGTTTTTAAGATCGAGCTTGCTTTGGATCTTGAGCAGAATCGCCTCGATGTCGACCATCTTCGCCGGTTTGGTGATATAGTCCATCGCGCCCAGGCGAATCGCCTCGATGGCGGTATCCATACTGGCGTGGCCGGTCATCATGACAGCTTCCGTGTCGGGGGCTACGGCTTTGAGGTGTTCGAGGACCTCGATTCCCGACATCCCGGGCATTCGCAGGTCCAAAACAGCCACATCAAAGGTCTGTTTTTCAAGAGTTTTGATGGCGATGTGGCCGTTTGGGCATGCGGTGACCTTGTGGCCCAGTCGGGCCAGCTCGGTGCGCATGACTTCCTGGATCGTCGCCTCGTCATCAACTAGGAGAATACGGAGGGGTTTCATGATGGTTAGGACTCCTGGTCTTTGGTTTTTGCCGTTATCGGGATATATTTGCTATTTTTTGTTTGTTTTTTATAACTTTTCATGCGGCTCGCCTTGATGAACCCATTTCCAGATCGCGAAAAGGGTTTACTCCGGGGAATCCGAGAATCGCCCCTTTTTGGGAAGGATTGTTTCCCGGGACTGAAGGCGCCCCCGTTTCCATCAGGGGAAGCCGGACCATAAAGGTGCTCCCTTTGCCCGCTCCCGGACTCTGCGCCTCGATAGTCCCGCCATGATCCTGGATGATGCAGTGGCAAATGGTCAGGCCTAGGCCCGTGCCGCGTCCCGCTTTGTTCTGGGTGAAGAACGGCTCGAAAATGTTGTCGAGTGTTTCCTTGTCCATTCCGCATCCGGTATCGGTGAAACGAAGAACAGCCGTGCCCATGCTTTTGCCGATCTGTATGTCGAGAAGTCCTCCATGGTCCATGCTGTCCAGGGCGTTCACCACCAGGTTGACCACCACCGATTTGAGTTCCTCGGGGTTGGCGGCGATCACCAACGGTTCTAATGGGGGTTCGAACCTGATGATTTTGCCCTGTTTGCTGGGGAGATGATCGACGACCTCATTGACCGCTTCAATGATCAGGCGCAAATCCGTCGGTTGCCTTGTCGCGGGCCCGCTTCGACTGAAGGCGAGCAGCTTGTCGGTGATTTTCTTGCATCGGAACGCCTCGTTCTGGATCATTTGGAGATAGCGTTCGAAGGTCCCTTTGTTTTCCGCGCTGAAACCTTTCGGATCCTTGAGGCGCCCCTCAAGCGATTCTGCGCAAAACGCGATCGAGGCGAGCGGGTTGTTGATTTCGTGGGAAACCCCCGCAGCAAGGAATCCGACACTGGCAAGGCGTTCCGACCGGACAAGCTGGCGGCTGCGGTCATTTACCTGTTTTTCCAGATCCTTGTATACATCCTGCAGGCGGCCCATCATACCGTTGAATTCCGAAGCCAAATCCTGCATCTCGTCACCGGACGAAAGTTTGATACGGTGGGCCAGGTCGCCCGAAGCGATCCGTTTAACTCCTGCTTCGAGATCGCGAATGGGCTGGATAACCCAACCATAGAAAAATCGCAAAAGTTCCAGTGTCAGGAGTATGCCAAACAAACTCGCGGGGATAATTACCCAAAGGCTCTGTTGATAGTGGCGTCTGGTGCTTGCAAGTCTGTGATCGAGATCATCGTAAAGCTTGTCACGCAAATCCGCGCTATCCAGGTCAAGCTGGTTGACCCCTGCGGCAAGTTTTTTTCGCATTACCTCCAAGGGAAGTCCGGATTCCTGGGCAGCGGAGATGGCGACAAGATCGTTTTCCAAAACCCCCACCATCTGAAGGGTGTAGCTGGTATCGGAGGGGGTCACATGTAAAGGCGTGTGGTCGTGGGCGGCGGCACCCAAAAGGCCCAAGTGCACACGGGCCCGGCGCAATTGGGCATGAATGGATTCGTAATCAGGCTCGGGCATGTTGGCAACATTCGTTGCCAGGGGAGAAATCGAAGCGCGGAGCATATCCGCCAAACGGAGCTCGGCCACATTGGCCTTGGCGGCAATTGTGGTTTGATAGTAAGACCAGAGACCTTGAAGCGTTCCGCCCAAAAGCAGCACAAGCATCGCGACAAATAGCGCGACACCCAAAAGCAGCTTGTGGCGAATGCGCCAACCCCGGTTCACCAGAGGACTCCCTTCCCCGGTCATTTTTCCGCCTGTTTTTCAAACCGAACAAGCGGCCGGAGTGAGCCCCATCCTGAGGTGAATCCTTCCGGCGAACCAAGTGTATCACGGCACCCCGGTCCAAGGAGAGGCCAAAATTTGAAGAATCTACAAAAGGAACGGGGTGGGTAAAAATAGGAAATCTAAGAAGAACAGGAGCTTTGCGAAGGGGGCTTGGAATACCACCTCCAATTTAAATGCCGGATTTCGAGACCAGCGACCATAAGCCAAAAAAAATAGCAGTTTTACCACGAACGTGCCCAAAAAGGATTTTGATTTATAGTGAAGCAATTTAACCAGGTAAAGAACGGCCCAAACAAAAAGGGAAAACCAAGCTAAGTTTCATGGTTTGGCCTTATTACTTGCCTTCCTTTGTGACTTTGGTGTATTTCGTTAGGAGACGGGAGGTTCAGTTATTTGAACGAAAAGGTGGCTTTGTTGTCCAGGCCAGGATCTGCATCGCGATTCCTACAAAATCATAAAATCAAAAATATGGACGGTAACAGCAATAAGTTTTTCCTAATTTTATGAATAATTTAAAGTCAAAAATGTTCTTATGAACGACTATCCTCTGGATAAGCTGCTTTTTAAGGATGAGGTGTATGCCATTCAGGGGGCAGTTTTTGAGGTTTATCGGTTAATGGGATGTGGATTCCTAGAGGCCGTCTACCAGGAATATCTAGAGAAAGAACTTCGTTTTCCGGATATCCCGTTTGTCGCACAGCAAGATTTGAAAATCTTCTATAAGGATGATTTGCTTGCACAGACCTATGAGGCGGACATGATCTGCTACGGCCAAATTCTTCTGGAACTTAAAGCCGCCAAGGCCATCGCGCCGGAGCATCAAGCCCAGATGCTCAATTATCTCAAAGCCACTGGTCTTCGCATTGGGCTTATCATCAACTTTGGTCATTTTCCGAAAGCAAAAATTGAACGGTATTTTTGCCAAGTCAATTTTTTCACAAAAAACAGATCCAATCAAAAAGTACTCAAAAAAGTTAAATTAGAAAGTAATTAAATTAAACAAAATTAACAACGAAATTCACTAACAACACAAAAATAAAAAACTACAGATGAAGAAAGGAATGCGGGCCTTCTCTCCTACACTTTTCGTGATTTTCGTGTGGTTCGTGGTTAAAGGTATTTTGAAAATTCAGCGAAAGGTACCACTTCATTGGAGTCTTGGCCATTTTTGTTAAAAGAACTAGAGGGCTTTGGCCCAGCCAAACTCCAGTGCTTTGACATTGACGAAACCCTCAAGTGGGGGCATACTTTAAGTACCTGCCTGTTGATTTTCCGGATGGTCCCCCCGACTTTCCCACCTTCCTACCCGGATCCGGAACATGATGACCCGATCTTTGGTTCTATCAGCCCTTTTGGCCACATGGTTTGCCCTGGGCGCGTTTTGTGGCGCTCCGAATGGCTCTGACCGTCTGGATGCCCTTTTGGGGGCCGCAGACCAGAGCTTCGCCTCCCAAACCTCCCCCCGATCCACCGATCTTGAGTTTTACCGTCGTGTGAGCCTCGATCTTTGTGGAACCATCCCCTCCGCTCAGGACGCCCGCGCCTTTGAAACGGACAAGGATCCCACCAAACGCGCCAAACTGGTCGATCGGCTTCTTGCCAGCCAGGCCCATGTCTGGCACATGGCCGAGACGCTTGATGTATGGTGGATGGAAAGACGCCCCAACAAACATGTCGCCGCCGATTTGTGGATGAATTGGCTGCGTGAGCAGATCCGCACGGGTGAACCACTCGATTTCATGGTGCGTGATATCCTTCAGGCCGATGGCACCCAAAAAGAAAGCCGTCCCGCCGCGCGCTTTTTCCTTGATCGCGATTTCGAGCCCAACCTGGTCGCCCGGGATATTGCCCGCCTTTTCCTCGGCGCAAACCTCCAGTGCGCTCAATGCCACGACCACCCTCGGATCGACGACTATACCCAGGAAAAATATTTTGGCCTGATGGCGTTTCTGGCCCGCACCCGCCAATTTGAAGATCCCAAATCCAAAATGTCGGTATTGGCCGAAAAGGCCGAAGGGGAAACAACCTTTGTTTCGGTCTTTGATAAAGCCAAGGTCCAGAAGAAAACCCCTCCCAGATTACCCGGGAAAAAAGAAATAGCCGATCCGTTGATTGGCAAAGGTCTCGAATACATAACCGCTCCGGCTAAGGATGTCCGCGAAGTGCCACGCTACAGCCGCCGCCAACAGCTCGCCGGTATGCTCGCCCAAGGGGCATATGACCCTTTTGCCAGGAACATGGCCAATCGCCTTTGGGCCAAAGTCATGGGGCGGGGCATTGTCCATCCGCTCGATCTGCACCATAGCGCCAATCCACCCAGCCATCCGGAACTGCTCGACTATCTGACCGAAGAACTGGTCCGGCTCCAGTTTGATCACCGGGCGTTTCTGAGGATGGTGGTCCTTAGCGAGGCGTACCAGCGCTCCAGCCGACCCACCGCAGGTCCCAAAACCAATTTCGTCGAGACCAAATCCGATTCGGGCAACGGGTGGCGGATGATGCCCCTTCGCCCGCTGGGGCCCGAGGCGTACGCCCGGGCGCTCCTTCAGGGATCGGGATGGACCGATGCCCAGGTCGCCGCGATGCGAGCCACCGCCAAAAAACCCGAGGATGCCAGCGAAGACACCCTTCAGGGGAAGATGGCGCCCCACATGGGGCCTGTGGTTGGACTGCTCAAATCCCAACCGGGGCTTGCGGAAGATTTTGATGCTCGCCTCGATCAGGCCCTTTTTCTGGGCAATAACGGGCATATTCGCAATCTGATCGCTTCGGGGGCGCTCGAACCCAAGGTGGCGACGATGACCGATGCGGACCTTGCGATCGATGAGATCCACATGACGGTTCTCACACGACACCCCACTCCGGAGGAATTGGCCGATTGGCGCCCCCTTCTCAAGGAGGCCAAAGCGTCCAAGCAACCCCGCGAAGCATTGCGCGAACTGATCTGGTCGCTGATCGCTTCGGCGGAATTCCGGTTCGCCTCATGATTTCCCCGCCTGTGCAACCCCGATCCAAAGACACGGCCGCATTTGGCCGCATTTGAAAAAAAACGCCCAATCACGACCATTTTAGGAGTTCTTTACCATGAAGCGTTCCCCCTCTTGCGGTTCCTTCGAACATGGTTTGTCCCGGCGCGCCTTTATGGGCGGTCTCGCGGCGGGAGCCGCTTTTGGCGTCCCCACCCTTGGGGCATCCTCGCTGGGTGCCGCGGCGGGCGCCCTTTCCAACGATCTGGCCAAATCGCAAAAACGGGTGTTGATGGTCTACCTTTCGGGTGGGGTAAGCCAGCTCGAATCGTGGGATCCCAAGCCTGGCTCGAAAACCGGCGGCCCCTTCCGGGCCATCCCGACCAGCGTTCCGGGGGTCCATATCAGCGAACTCCTTCCCCACACCGCTTCGCAGATGCATCGTCTTGCTTTGGTGCGCGGGATCAACACCGCCGAGGATGACCATGGCAAGGGATCGCTGATCATGCACACCGGCCGCAAGGAAGAGCCGGGCATTCAATATCCACACTTGGGATCGGTTTGCTCCAAGTTGTTGGGGGATGAGGCGGCGCCTTTGCCGGGCTATCTCCACATCACTCCCGGCGCCGGCGGTGGTTCGAGTCCCGAGGATGCGGCGTTTTTGGGGCCCCGGTTCGGACCTGTCGGGATCAGCGACGGGAAAGCACCGCTGAATATTGATCGTCCGGGAGGCTTGACCCCCGAAGCGGATCTTGCGCGGCAGAACCTGCGCCGAAAAGTGGATGAGCGCTTTTTGGCGGCCCGACGAACCGCCCGCACCGAGGCGTTCACCCAGACCTTCGACCAGGCCAAAGGGCTGATGTCCAAAAAGGGGCTCTTTGATATTGTCGGAGAACCAGACAGGCTGCTCGATTCATATGGGCGCCACGACTTTGGCCGTCATTGCCTTCTTTCGCGCAGGCTTCTCGAAGGGGGCGCGACTTTTGTCAAAATCACCCACACCAACTACGATACGCACCACGAGAACTTTGATTTTCACATCGAACAGCTCGGGGAATTCGACCGGAGTTTCGCGACGCTGGTGGATGATCTTCATTTGAGAGGGTTGTTGTCAACCACCCTGATCATGGTGATTAGCGAATTTGGCCGCACGCCCAACATCAACCATCTTTATGGTCGTGATCACTGGTCCAAGGCCTGGTCGGTCGCGTTGGGTGGGTGCGGGATCGCTCCCGGGGCGGTTGTGGGGAAAACCAACGGACAGGGGACCGAAGTGGTCGATCGCCAGGTCAATGGGGGACACCTTTTCCACACCTACTTTCAGGCGCTTGGGCTCGATTCCAAAAAGAACTTTTACATCGATCAGAGGCCGATTCCGATGGCCGATCCCAAGACGGAACCCATTCGGGAGATCCTGGCATGATGCCTGACGAAAAGAAAAAAGAGGCGGCCAAAAAGGATGCCCCGAAAAAGGACGATTCCAAAAAGGGGCCCGCCAAACCTGAGGTGAAACCCGCGCCTCCGTATCCGGGTTGGGAACTCGACGCGCCCAAGCAGGTCGCCGAGTGCAAGCATGGTGCCGGTCTGTTGGGGTGCTGGTTTGATCCGACCGGAAAGTGGCTTTACACCTCCGGACAGGACAATGTGATTTCGCGTTGGGATTTTGTCGCGAACAAGCGGGCCGATCTGGCGGGGCACGGGAGCTGGGTCAAGAGTATCGGATTTTGGCCAGGGAAAAATCTGTTGGTTAGCGGGGGGTATGAGGGGCAACTGATCGTTTGGCCGGTCGACGGTGTGCAGCCCGAACCACTAAGGCAGGTCGCGGCCCATAATGGTTGGATCCGGGCGGTGGCGGTCGAGGCCACAAATGGGATGGTGGTATCGGCGGGAAATGATGGGGAGATCGCACTTTGGCAACTTCCCAACCTGACGCCTGTGCGGCGCTGGCCCGGGCACGATTGCCATGTGTACCAGGCGGCGTTTCGCGAAAACGGGAAAGAGATCATCACCGCCGATCTCAAGGCGAATGTACGAGTCTGGGACACGGCGACGGGGAAACTTCTTCGTGAAGGGAAGCCGGTCGCCGCGCTGCACAAGTTTGATGCCGGATTTGCCGCGGATATTGGAGGCGTGCGCGCATGGGGGGTCAATGGCGCCGGGGATCGTCTGGCTTGCGCGGGAATCACCAATGTGAGCAATGCCTTCGCGGGTGTGGGGAATCCCTTGATTCAGGTGGTGGATCCCAAGTCGCTCAAGGTGCTTCAGGAACACAAATCGAAGGAAGCCTATCAGGGGACCATGTGGGGTGTGGCGATCCACCCGGCGGGGTTCGTGTTGGGAGTGGCGGGCGGTTCGGGGGGGATGCTCTGGATCTGGAAGCCGGACCAGGCGGAACCGCTTCGTGTGCTCAAGCAGCCTGATAATATTCGGGGGATGGCGCTATCCGCCGATGGGACCAAGGTTGCCCTGGCCCAGGTCAATGGCTCGGCCCGGGTGCTGAATCTGAAGGCGTAGGAAAGATAGTCCCTTTTTCATGGTTTGCTTGGGGAGCCTTTCACGCAATCCATGGCGAATAGGAAAAAGAAAGCACGATATTACCCGTCTCTTTCTGTAACTTCTGGTTCAGAAGGAAGGATTGGCTTTCTGTGTGGCGATTGGGTAAAATCCTTAAAGAGGCGGATTTTCTTGCTCGGTGTCATTTGATTGGAAAATCGGGATGAGCCAGCCTCAGGTGCAATTACCCCAACAGGACAGGATTCGTCGGGTGCTTCGAATTGCGGGGCCAACGATCCTGGTGATGGGGCTCGTTTTGACCGGGATTGGATTGGGGAGTTTTTTCGCCTCGTTTGGTTCTTTTGGGCCGCCCCGGTATTTCTGGTGCGCGTTTTTGGGATTGCCTTTGCTTTTTCTGGGATCGGTGACGACTTATCTGGGGTTTATGGGAGCCATCCAACGGTACCTGCTTGGGGAGTCGGTTCCGGTGATGCGGGATCTGGCCCGTGAATCGGCACCCGTTATCGCCGAGGTTGCCAACACTGTGGCAGAAGGGGCCCAACCCGCCGCCAAAACCCTGGCGAAAGCCATCGCTGAGGGTGTACGGGAAGGCCTTGAGAAAGAGAAAAAGTGATTGGGAGAGTACTCTGAGACCAAGAAGGATAGGATGGCGCAAATCAGGGGGGCGAAACCGTTTCGGAGCCCGCCCGGGTTGCCAGTGCCAATAGAAGTTTTCCCGAGCCATAATGCAAATATCGGACAGACCCATCACCATAGGCAAACCAGGCACCACCCGGATGGAGCGACCAATATTGAAATGTGGCGCAGGGGTCGTCTTCGGTATAGGCTTTGTAGGGTTGGGCGGTTTTGGAGCATGAATCAAAACGCTTATCCCCCAGCGGGATCTCCTCGACCCCCATCCAGTAATCACCTGATCCGGTCATCTGAATGCCCCAACCCGCGTACCACCAGCCAAAATATTTCTTGTAGCCGGGTGGCCTTTCCCCGATGAGGAGCGTATTGCTTTTGCCATCCAGAATGTCCGCTGAACGGACCTGCGAATCGAGATAGAGAATTCCGTCCCCGCTATTAAAAGTTTTGCCACCGACGCCAAGGTAGGAAGTCAGGGCAAAATCACACGGCCCCACCAACTGGTCGTTGATGTACCATTTCGCATCCCGTAAGGGGATTTCGGCGGAGGGATTGGAAGGACAAACCACTTGTGAAAGCAAGGCATCCCGGATTCCCTGATGGGGTTTGGAGCAATAAAAATTGTTTTGGGAAAAAGCTTCCGTGGCCTGCCGGCCCAGGTCGTCCCTTCCGATCCAGGGGAGGAGGGTTGTAATCCACGACTGGTGGGGGTGGATCCGCTTGTCCAATTCCACGGCGCTTCCGGCCGGAAAATGGCCCCGTTGGGTCTGGTAGGACTCCGCCGCGAGGGCCAATTGTCTCAGGTTGTTTTGGCAACCGAGTTGGCGAGATCGTTCACGGACCTTTTGAACCGCTCCCAGGAGCAGTCCGATCAAAATGGCGATGATCGCCAGAACCACAAGGAGCTCGATCAGGGTAAACGCGGGTCGTTGCGTGGGGCGTTTGTTTGCGATGTTTACAATAGTTTGTGTCTTTGAAGAATTTGAAGGTCCCGATGTTTGCGAAGGATCTGAAGTTTGGGGTGGGGTTGGAAGTGTGGTCTGGTGGGCCCAGGGAGTGACAAACCAACCGATTAGGGAGCAAAGGGATCCCAGATGGGAATGATGAGCGAGCGCCAGCCCAGGGGGCTTGGGTAGAGTGGCCCCATGCATCCACAATCCGCAGACACACCCCGAAATAGGGCCACGGATTGGGCGGTGACAAAGCCGAGGAAGAGACAAAAGGCGAAGACGAATCCTTGTTTGCTTCGAAAGCCGAGGAGAGCCAAGGCCAACAGAACCTGAAACCATGGGGTCACCCAGGCGATAAAAAAGGAAATCTGCCAGGGAAATAGGTTGTATTTAAGCAGGGTTTCATAAAAAGCGGGCGGGTTTTGGAAATGGCCAAAACTGCTAGTCAAAAGCACCAGAGCGATCAGAAACGACATGCTTCGGGCCAACCCCTCCCGAAGGGGAGTATTTTGGGGAAGGGGTTGGGGGATCATGGGCGATCCAGAGGCAAGTTTCGTTTCTTCCATTCCGCATACCCTCCCCGGTAAATGTGAATCGGGCCGACACCACGAAGGGCAAGACTTTTGGCGATGACCTCCGACCAGGAGCAACCATCGCTCTGGCAATAGACGACCAGTTCCCGGTTTCCTATCTGATTGGCGATGGTGCGAACCATCCCCGGTCCGCAATCGATGGGAAGGCTATATGCCCCGGGGAGATGGGCATCCTGAAAATTGGAGGCCAGCCGGGCATCCACCAAAACCAGATGGGGATCTTTCAGCCGTTTTTGCAAATCGTCCGCAGAGATGTCATCAAAAGTAGGCTTTTCCCGGGCCCGGGCGATGGTCGCGTATAAATTCCATCGATCGGGAACCGATGCTGGGGAGAAAGGCTGTTGAAGCAAGAGGCAAAAAAGCGTTGCCAGACCCAAACGGGTACCGAATCCCAAAAAGGTTGAAGTCGGAAGAGCCTTGGGAAAAGGGAGAAAACCGAGGCAGATTCCCAAAAATGCCAGAGCCAGGATTTGCAGCGA
>CAMBMH010000007.1 GCA_945868575.1 Singulisphaera sp. GP187
TCTTCGCCTGACATGCGGCTGATGGCGATGTCTTCGATCTTGCGAAGTTGGGATTCGAGGTCGGCGATCTTTTTCTTCCGGGCTTCGAGCTCTTCCTCATAGACCTTTCGCTTGGAAGGGGGAGTGATGTCGGTGAGGGCAGTCGCCGAGAAGGGATTGCGATCGTTGGAGAAGCGCGGAATATCGGCAAAAAACGCCAGGAACCGGTAATAGTCCTTTTGCGGAATCGGGTCGATCTTGTGATCGTGACACCGGGCGCAGTTCATTGTCATGCCCAAAAACACCTGGCAGGTCGTCGCGACGAGATCATCATACTCATCGAACTTGGCCTGAAGGGGATCAGCGGGCTCATCGTCCCAAAGACCGAGACGATGGTAGCCTGTCGCGATGATACGGTCGGCATCCGCCTGGGGATCCTTTTCCGTGGGAAGTTCATCCCCGGCGATCTGCTCGCGCACAAAACGGTCAAACGGCTTGTCGGAGTTGAACGAGCGAATCACATAGTCGCGATAGCGCCAGGCATACGGCTTGATACCGTCGCGTTCGTAACCGTTGGTTTCGGCGAAACGGACCAGGTCGAGCCAATGGCGACCCCATTTTTCGCCATAGTGGGGACTCGCAAGCAGACGATCAACGACTTTTTCCACCGCATTGGGAGACTTGTCGGCGACAAACGCATCAATCTCGGCGGGGGTGGGGGGAAGCCCGGTCAGGTCATAGGTCACCCGGCGCAGAAAGGAGATCGGATCGGCGACAGGCGCGGGACGAAGCCCCTTGGATTCCAGCTTGGCCAGGATGAACGCATCCATCGGATTTTTGGCCCAGGCTTTATCCTTGACTTGGGGAGGAGCAACCTTTTTCAAAGGCTGATAGGCCCAATAGTCCTTGGCCTCGATCCGCTTCGGTTTTTCTTCGTGCTTGACCACCTTCGAAGGGTCGGCGCCGATTCCCTTCTTCCAGGCGAGGTCGGATTTGAGCCATTGGCGAATGATGGCGACTTCGGGATCCGACAGCTTGCCCGAGGGGGGCATCTGGATGTCGTCCTTGTATTCAATCACCTTGAGAAAGAGACTTTCCGCCGGTTTTCCCGAAACGAACGAGGGGCCGGAGTCGCCCCCTTTGAGGATCCCTTCGCGATAATCAAGGCGCAGGCCACCCTTGGGCTTCGATTCGCCATGACATTTGAGGCACTTGGCCTGCAAAAGGGGCCAAACCGATTTCTCAAAATGCTCATCCGCGGCGGTGTCCGCAAAGGAAGGCGTCGAGAATAGCGCAAGGGCTAAAGCGAGTGTTGAAGAACCTATCATCATTTGGCGCTCGGTTCCGTGGCGTGGAAATCCCACAAGGAAGTCTTCCCTAATTCTACCCGATTCCCCTTCGGGAACCAAGAGATCTGCACATTCGTGAGGGGTCCAAATTCATTAGCAATTACGGCTGTATGGCCTAATTTTTGCAAATTCTGGCGTACCCTTCCCGGCGAGCCCATCCCCTAAGCGTGGGCAAGGGGAAAAACAGATGCTTTTCCATGCCGAAACCCGCTCCTGAGCCCGAATTCGCGTCGGGACCGACTTAAAAAAGCAAAACCGAGTCCAAATTCCCAAAAGAAGCGCTTTCGCCCTTCAAATTCCCCTTGGGTGGGAAACCGGTACAAATTATGATGACCATACCTGCCTCAATGCCTTGAGCAACCGTAAATCTTACCCCCAAAGGCCTTTGACAGGATCATCAGGCCCCACCCCGGTTGCATCCCCTCTTCCCCGGAGCCCCAATCCATGTCCCGGAAATATCCAGCGGCCATGACTTTCGTGCTCCTTTGCGCCCTGATCGGGGCTCTGTTCGGGGGTCTAAATGCCCCGGATCTTTGGGGACACCCCACAGACAACCACGCCAAGGAACCCAAAAACGACAAAAACGAAACCCTCTGGTCGCTGCAACCTTTGGTGGTGCCCAAAACGCCAAAGCCGAATGACCCGGCCCGGTTTGTCAAAAATCCGGTCGATGCCTTCATCCTGGCCAAACTTCTGGAAAAAGGCCTGGCTCCGGCCCACCCTGCCGACAGGCGGACGCTTTTGCGCCGCGCTTATTTTGACCTCATCGGTTTGCCACCGACGCCTGCCCAGATGGACGCCTTCCTGGCCGATAATCGCCCCGATGCCTGGGAACGGGCGGTGGATCTTCTTTTGGCCTCAAAGCACCATGGCGAGCGAATGGCCCGTATATGGATGGACAATGTTCACTTTGGCGAAACCCATGGCCACGACCAGGACAGAATTCGCCCCCACGCCTGGCGCTATCGCGACTATCTGATCAACGCCTTCAATGACGACCGCCCCTGGGCCCGCTTCGTCAAGGAACAGCTTGCCGCCGACCAGGCATTCCCAGATCGACCCGACCTCATCCCGGGGCTGGGACTTTTGGCGGCGGGCCCCTGGGACGAGAGTTCATTGCGCGATATTCGCGAGGACGCCATCGACCGCGAAATCGGTCACTATCTCGATCGCGATGACATCATCACCACGGTGATGAGTTCCTTCCAGAGTGTTACGGTCCACTGCGCCCGTTGCCACGATCACAAATTCGATCCCATAGGCCAGGAAGAATATTACCGGCTTCAGGCGGTCTTCGCGGGAATCGGCCGGGGCAACCGCGCCTTTGAACCTGATGCTCAAAAAGCAACGAAACGAAAGGACCTCGCCAAGGCAAAATCCGATCTGGAAAAGCCCGATCGCAAAGCCTGGTCTAGTGAACTGGTCCAGCGTACCGAATCCAAAACATTTCGCCAAAGACAACTCCTCCTCGAAGGCCAGGGGGACAAAACCGCCTGGGTGACTCCCGCCATCGAGGAATTTCGCGCGGCCAACGGTTCGGTTCTGGTTTCGCTTCCCGATGGATCCATCCGGGCCGAGGGACCACTCCCCGGAACCGAAATCACCACAATTGTGATCAAGGGACCCATTAGCCGTGTGAGCGCCCTGAGGCTTGAGTTGCTGACCGATCCAACCCTTCCTTTCAAGGGACCGGGTCGCTGCCACAATGGAAACCTCCATCTCAACGAGATCCACTTTTTCAAACGAACCCCAACAGGCGAGGAGAAGATGCTCGTTGGTGTGCCACAGGCCGATTGGGACCAGGAGGGGTGGACCGTTCGTCATGCGGTCGATGGCAATCCTTCCACCGCCTGGGGAATCTATCCCAAAGTGGGCGAATCGCATGAGGCCATTTTCCCCTTGGTGACTCCCATTTCCCTGGGATCAAACGAAAAACTTATCGTCCGACTGGAACAGACCCACGGTGGCTCACACCTGATTGGCCGTTTCCGCTTGCGAACGACGCCCGCAAGCGGCCCTTTTGTGGTATCCCAAGTCCCTGCCCCCCTCAAGGACGCATTGGCCAAACCCGCGCCCATGCGCACTCCGGCCGAAACCCTTGCGATCGAAAAGCACATCCTTTCTAGCATGGTCGAAGAGGAATCGGCCGCGCTTGGGCCGATGCCGCTCGCTTATGTGGGCGCGCCCGATTTTGAGACGGATGGGGGGCACAGACCACCCGGCAAACCGCGCACCGTCCATATGCTCAAACGGGGAGAAATCCGCAAAAAAGCGGACATTATTGGTCCGGGATCACTCGATTGCCTCTCGCATATGCCTCTTCCCCCCGGGGAACTCTCCGAAGGGAAGTCGCGGATTTGGCTTGCCGATTGGATCGGCCACCGGGACAATCCCCTCACCTGGCGCTCGGTCGCCAACCGGGTTTGGCAGGTCCACTTTGGCAAGGGAATCGTCGGCACGCCCAACGACTTTGGCCAAATGGGCGAATCCCCCAGCCACCCGGAACTTCTCGACTATCTTGCATGCCTGATTCGTGACAACCGCGGCCATCTCAAACCGGTCCACCGCTTGATCCTGACCAGTTCGACCTGGATGCAAGCGGCAACAGACAACCCCGTCGCCGCAAAAATCGATGCGGACAACCGCCTTTTGTGGCGTTCCCCCCGGCGCAAACTCGATGCCGAGGAATTCCGGGATGCGGTCCTTTTGGCGGCGGGAAAGCTCGACCCAAAAATGGGCGGCCCCTCGGACCAACAATTCACCACCCGCCCAGGGGTCCATGTCACCCCTGTGGTCGATTACAAGGCATTCGATTGGACCAAAGACGCCAACCACAGGCGTAGCGTCTATCGCTTCATTTTCCGCACGGTTCCCGACCCACTCGTGGAAAATCTCGATGGCGCCGATGCGACCCAGTTCACCCCGGTGCGCACCGAATCGACCGGCCCGGTCCAAGCCCTTGCCCTCTGGAACGATCCGTTTGTTCTTGCCATGGCCGGTTTCATGGCAATAGACATCGCGAAAACCACCAAAGACCCTGCCGATCAGGTGGCGCTTGCCTGCAAACGGCTTTGGGGACGCCCACCCACTCCTGAGGAAAAATCTCTCCTGGGAGACCATCATAAGCAGGCGGGTTTGGAATCGGTCTGCCGGGTGCTGATCAACTCTTCTGATTTTCTTTATCTGGATTAGGTTAAATCATGCCCTCCCCAAGCCGAATCCAGACAAATGGTCCTTCCCCATTGCCTGGCAATCTATCCCGGCGTGACCTGCTTCGCGTTTCGGGAGGAGGACTCGGCGCCATTGCCCTTGCTTCAATGGAAGCCAGTCAGGCAAAAGCCTCCGGAACCGAAGGGCTCCACCACGCGCCCAAAGCCACCCGCATCATCCAGATCTTTCTCAATGGGGGGCTCAGCCAACCTGACACCTTTGACTACAAACCCGAGCTTGAGAAAAACCATGGCAAACCGTTTCAGCCCAACACAGGCGAAAAGCCCGAAGGCGTGACCAGCGTTCCGGGCAACCTGATGAAAAGCCCCTTCCCCTTCAAGGCCCATGGGCAGTGCGGGCGAATGGTCTCCAGTCTTTTCCCCAATCTGGCGACCCAGGTGGACCGGATGGCGTTTTTGATGGCGGTCGCCTCGCGGTCGAATGTTCATGGGCCCGCCAGTTTTCTGATGAACACGGGTTTTCTCCTCCCCGGTTTTCCGAGCATGGGCGCCTGGATCAGCTACGGCCTCGGCCAACTGGCCGAGGATCTCCCCGCTTTTGTGGTGCTGCCTGACAGCCGGGGTCTCCCCTACAACGGGAAGGGGAATTTTTCTGCCGGGTTTCTCCCGGCCAATCACAACGGCGTCACGATGGACGCAGGAGTAACGCCCCCCATTCATGGCTTGTCGCCTGATCCTCGTCCCAAATGGCTCTCCGCAAAAACCGATGATGACGCGCGCCAAACGCTTCAGGCGCTCAACCGGATCCACGCCTCGACCAGACAGGGTGACGATCGACTGGAAGCCCGCATCGGTTCCTATGAGCTGGCCGCCCGGATGCAGCTTGAGGCGCCCGGGATCATGGACCTTTCGCGCGAGGATCTTTTAACCCATCGTCTTTATGGGACCGATCGTCCCGAGATGGCGGATTTCGCGAAGCGATGCCTGCTCGCCCGCAGACTGATCGAACGAGGATCCCGTTTTGTCCAGGTATGGAGTGGCGCCGGGGGCCCGAGCAAAAACTGGGACAACCACACCGACATCCTGACCGAACTCCCCTACATGACCAAACAGGTGGACCAGCCTCTGACCGCGCTGCTGATCGATCTGGATCGGCGGGGCCTGCTTGAGGATACCCTTGTGGTCTGCATGACCGAATTTGGCCGCCAACCCTTCACCCAGGGGGCGACCGGTCGCGACCACAACCAGGGAACCACGGTCGCCTGGCTGGCGGGAGCGGGAGTCAAACCCGGAGTGGCGCACGGCGAATCCGATCCGTGGAGTTGGCGGGCCGCCGAAGGGAAGGTGACCAACTATGACATCCACGCGACGCTATTGCACCTTTTGGGGATCAACCACGAAAGGCTGACCTACAAACACAACGGCACCAACCGCCGCCTCACCGATGTCCACGGACATGTGATAAAGCAGGTTCTGGTTTGATAATTCTATTTATTTATCACCTTTATTTTCCGCCTTTTCTTTCCTTTTGTGGTATCTCAAAAAATCATCCAGGGCAGCTTTTTTTGCAATTGAATCCAAGTATCTTTAAAGTTTTATTGCTTGTTCGGGTTGCAATCGCTTTGAAGAACTAATTGTAACTCCGCCAAATCGATTGGTAGAAATAAGCGACACCGATTGAATGGTAGGAGAAGAGTTTAAAAGAAATCTTGGCACTTCCCTCTTGGCGGCCTCAATTTCATCGGCATTATCATTTGATTCCTTTTTCAACGCGTCCTTATCTTCCAGCCAAAGCTCCATATCGGCGACAAGAACTTTGCCACGATTTGCCTCTTTTTTGGCAGCTTCAAGCCAAACATTCTTTGCCGCTGGATTTGGAAAAAAAACTGATTCACCCCTTTCGGTTCCAGCAGGAACCGCAGTGGAATATGCTGGCTTTTTTTCTGCTTTATCTATTAAGACCTCTAATTTTTCAAGCGTCTTTTTGGTTTCAGTATAGCTAGAAGGCTTAACGACATCTTGGCCAATTGCCGCAACGATTAAAACAAAACAGAACGCAGACATGGGGGTCGCTTTTCTTTATTTTGAGGGAACCGAACCAACCATGGACTATCGTATCGATTTGTATTTCAGCGCGAACCAAAGAAAACCAAAAACCTACCACACATACTCGGCGCGGACCGCCATGCCATCGAAGCCGATGTTGCCTATGTCGCGAATGAGTTTGGCCGGGTTCGTGTCGTCGGCAATATTGAACCCCTGAAGCATGTTGAACCAGTTTTGGAATTCGTACCCGATGGACAGATTCCAGCCCCCGGTCCGGTAACGAAGCGCAAGGCCCAGATCCGCCATCGGAACCAGCCCAATGTATTTGTCACTAATCGACAAAATGTAGGCATTGTTGGCCACTTCGGTTTGGGATCCCGCAAATGCACCCGTGATTAACGAGGCGGATCCGTTGAGCCGGATGCCCCACCCCCCGGCGATCGTGTAGTCGGCGCTGCCACCAAGCCGCAGACCGCCACCGTTGAAGGTGATCTTTCGGTTGACCGTATCGGTATCCACATCTCCTCCGGTGTAGGTCGCCATCAGGCTCTGGTTCATGTTGGCAAAACGGGCCCCGGCAAATCCGCGCAAAGCGAACGATTCGGTGATGTCCGCCGTTTTGCCCAATTCGATATCGCCCAGATTGAACGCCACGGTGCTGGTCGCCGAAGCGGCGTTGACCGCCGTGACCAATCCGGGAACGGTTAGCGTGGGATAAATATTGGCCGGAGGGATCAACGGGGGCGGATTGGTTGTCGGGCTGGAGGAGAAGGCATCGGATTTGTTGCTGTAGTAGGTGTAGCGGAAAAGTGTTTCGATTCCGGAGTTGGGGGAGATCCACCCGATCCCCGCGCGAAATCCGTTTTCATATCCGGAGGGGACGGTCTGTGTGCCTCCCACGGGTCCCAGTTGGGGGACCGTTCCGGAAATCGCATAGGTCTGGGGGAGGCCCCTTGTCGCAAGGAGGAGATATTCCCCCTCGAAAATCCATGTTTTTGCTTTGTAATGCCCCCGGGTTGTCCCATCAGGAGGCAACTCTTCGGGTGTGCCGGAATCTCCCGCGGTCGATACCGGAAGGGGAGAAGAGCTTCCCGCTCGGGGAGGCAAGGTGATATCGGGAACCACTAGTGGCTCGGGAGATTGGGCATGGGCCATCCCTGTGCAAATGATCATGCACAAAAACGCCATTCGCTTCCATTTACTCACGATTGGCCCCCCGAATCTGTTCCCCAGGGGCAGCCTTTCGGGAACCCCAAATCGGTCGCATAGCGCAAAGGGACCTTCCAACGCAACCCCATTACCCGGTATTGCACCTGATTGCACCTATTGACCGCAAAAAGTCGTCCGGGTATGCGGTTGGGGGAATATCTGCCCTTAACAAGCGATTCCTTACCCGGGATCGCTTGGTCTGGGGAGACTCCCCGTATGGAGATGGAATGAACCTTTGGCGGGTGGGAGTGATTGGGGTGGGCCTGATTGCGGTCGCCTACGGGCTGATTTCCCCACTCCTTCCGAGAGGTTTTGGTCGTTCCGCCGCCCTGGTCGCCGCACTACCCGAAAGCGAATTGGCGGAACCGTTTCCCCTGCCGCCTGAACTTCAGGGAGTGGAACTCCTCAAACAATCTCCGGCCGAGGCGCGCGCCAAATCGCAGTCTTGCATCCTTTGCCACGGCACGACACACGATCCCCACGGAAAAGATACCCTCCACATCGGCTGCGCCGATTGCCATGGAGGCGATCCCTCGTCCATGGACAAGAATCGTTCCCACATTTCGCCCAAATATCCCGAGGCATGGAAGAGCACCGCCAATCCGGTCCGGTCTTACACACTGCTCAATCGTGAAAGCCCCGCCTTCATCCGCTTTGTCAACCCGGGAGATCTGCGGGTGGCCCACATCAGTTGCGGAACCATCGGTTGTCATCCCACCGAAACGCTGCAAGTCAAAAAGAGCATGATGACCCACGGGTGCATGCTTTGGGGCGCGGCCCTTTATAACAACGGCGCGGTCCCCCACAAAAAAGCCCAATACGGCGAATCGTACTCGATGCATGGCAAACCGCTTGCCCTGAGAACCGTTCCCCCTCCAAGCGATTGGGAAAAGGAGAAAAAAGGGGTCCTGGAACGACTCGACCCCCTCCCCCGGTTTGAAATCACCCAACCCGGAAACATCCTGCGCATATTTGAAACAGGCGGCCGCTTCCGCCCCGAGGTCGGCATTCCGGAACTGTTCGAGGAACCGGGCCGCCCCATCCTGAACCGACTCTCCACGAGGGGCCTGGGAACACAAAACCGGACAGATCCGGTCTTTTTGGGTCTTCAAAAGACGAGATTGCTCGACCCGACCCTGAACTTCATGGGTACCAACGATCACCCCGGCGATTATCGCTCCTCGGGTTGCACCTCCTGTCACATGATCTATGCCAACGACCGTTCGCGGGTCCATTCCGGCCCCTACGCCAAATTCGGGAACAGGGGGAAAAGCTTTTCGCAGGATCCAACCATCCCCAAGGATGAGACGGGCCACCCTATCGAACACAAGTTCGCCAAGGGGAACGGCATCCCGACCAGCCAATGTATCGTTTGCCATGTTCACCCCGGCACGACCGTGATGAACAGCTTTACCGGATTCATGTGGTGGGATGAAGAGACCGACGCCGATCTGATCTATCCCACCATCGAGCGAAATCCCACCGCCGAGGAATTTGTCAAAAGCCAGATGAGTAATCCGAACGAATCGGCAGTGCGCAATTTCCTCAGCGATCCGACCTTCCTGGACAACCTGACCGAGCTGAACAAGGTGGCCCAGCACACCCAATTCGCCGATTTCCATGGACACGGCTGGGCCTTCCGGGCCGTCTACCGCCGTGATCGCAAGGGCAACTTTCTCGATCACAACGGCAAAATTATCGAAAATGTCGGCAACGCCAAACTGCAACAGGCGATGCGCCACCAGAACCTGGAACCCAAGGACCGAAAGCCTGTCGATGATGTGCCTGTCCATCTGATGGACATTCATATCGAGCGGGGCATGCATTGTGTCGATTGCCACTTCACCCAGGACAACCATGGCAACACCAAACTCCAGCAGGAAGTCCGCGCGGCGGTGGAGATCCAGTGTATCGATTGTCATGGCACCATCACGGCCCAGGCGAACCTGCGCACATCCGGACCGGCAGCGTACACCTCTTCGCCTCCGGGAGCCCCGCTGGAAACCGGAAGGAACCTCGAAGCCCTGCGCACCGCTTCGGGCAAGCGCCGTTTCGAACGCAAGGGGAACAAGATCATCCAGAACAGCATGGTTGAGGAGAACCTGAGTTGGGAGGTTCCCCAGACCATGGACACCATCACTCCCGGCCATCCCCGCTACAGCGCCAAATCGCACCTGGCCAAGACCGCCCGCATGGGTAAAGATGGCACCATCGAATATGGTCCGGTGACCAAAGAGAACGAATCGTGCCTGGCGCACCAGAACTCCAACATGAGCTGTATCGCGTGTCACACCTCGTGGAATCCGAGCTGTTTTGGATGTCATTTGCCGCAAAAAGCCAACGCCAAAACTCCGATGCTCCATAACGAGGGAACCGTCAGCAAAAACCAGATCTCCTACTGTTTCCAGACCCTTCGCGAGGATGTTTTCATGCTCGGTCGGGATGGGGATGTGACAGGCAACCGTATTGGCCCCGCGCGCAGTTCCTGCGCCATCCATGTGGGTAGCTACAACAGCAACCGCGAATCGATCTACTTCCAGCAACAAACCATTTCCGCGATGGGTCCTTCGGGAATCGCGTTTTCGACCAATGTGCCCCACACGGTTCGAGGCAAGGATGGCACAAAACAGTGCACCGATTGCCACCTCTCCAAACAAAACGACAACAACGCCATCATGGCCCAGCTTTTGATGCTGGGTACGGGATCGGTCAATTTCATCGGACGCTATGCCTGGGTCGCGCAGGGGGAACATGGTCTGGAGGCGATCGAGGTGACCGAGCGGGACGAACCGCAAACCGTCATCGGGTCCAGCTTCCAGAAGATCGCATATCCCCAGCGTTATCAGAAACATCGGGAACATTCCGGCAACCTGGAGGTGGTCCATCACCATCCCGGAACAGACCTTTCGGAGAATCTTTTCCGGCCCAAGGCCAAATCCAACATTCAGAGTCTTTTTGCCCGGGGCGAATACCTCTATGCCGCCTGTGGCGAGGCGGGAATGCGCGTTTTTGATATCGCTTTTGTAGATCACAAGGGTTTTTCGGAACGGGTTTCGACGGCGCCTGTTTCGCCTGTGGGGCAAAAGTTCCATGTGCCTACGCGCTATGCGACCTCGGTCTCCGCTCCCACGACCATCGCGCCTGATCCGACCCGAAAGCAGATTCCCGAAAACAAGGAACCGGCAATTCCTATGGCGTATGCGTATCTTTATGTGACCGACCTGCACGAGGGGGTTGTGCTGGTCGGCGCGGGTACGCTTCTGGATGGGGATCCGACGAACAACTTCCTCAAAAAAGACCTTGCGTTCAACCCAAACGGAATCCTTAATGGCGCCAAATCGATGTGCTTTGTCGGCACCCTTGGATATGTCTGTTGCGATGCGGGACTGGTCATTGTCGATTTTGACAAACCGACCGAACCCAGAGTGGTCGCAATACTTGGAGACAAGGAGATCCAGGGGGCCCGCGCGGTCCAGGCGCAATTCCGCTATGCGTTTGTCTGCGACAACCAGGGGGTCAAGGTGCTCGATATCACCAATCCCGTCGCGCCCGAACTCAAGGCCACCCTTCCACTTGAGGATGCCCACAACATCTACCTGGCCCGCACCTATGCCTATGTGGCGGGGGGGCATCAGGGCCTGGTGATCCTCGACATTGAAAATCCCGAAAAACCGAAAATCGATCAGATCTATGATGCCAATGGATCGATCAACGATCTTCACGATGTGAAGCTGGGCATCACCTATTCGAGTCAATTCGCGTATTTGGCAGATGGAAAAAATGGCTTCAAGGTGCTTCAGATCACATCGCCCGATCTGCCGGGAAGTCCCGGATTTTCCCCAAGGCCCAATCCGGTTCTGATCGCAAGGCACAAACCCAAGCATGGGGGAGAGGCGATCGCCATCTCCCGAGGCGTCGACCGCGACCGGGCGATTGATGAATCGGGCAACCAGATTGCGGTGTTTGGCCGTTTGGGGGCCCGACCGCTCAGCAAGGAAGAATCGCAAAAGCTTTATCTGCGCGAGGGAATCCCCTGGTATGTCGAGGATGATCCCCAATCGAAACTTTACAAGCGCGTCAAGTAGGCCGGGGCCGAATCGAACTGGCCGGTATTAGTCGAACCTCTTTTGGCCGGTCCATCAAAACAGTGATGGGCAAGTAGCAAACCCAAGCTTCCAGGGTGTGGTCGAGCTGGTGCTCGACCCTCCCGGCAATTCCTTGATCAGGCTAAAGGAGCAAGGTGCCCAACACCTCTATGGGAGCACGGGTTGGGTCCAGGCGGAACAGGTTTCACCCTTATAGGAGGGATTGGGATGAGATTTGGTTGAGGTCACTCGGGCGCGGACATAAAGTTCTTTGCCTGTGAGTTTGTAGGTGGCTTCAAGACCTTCGGCTTCGCCCACAACAACCCCGACCGCATCTTCGGCAGCTTCCTTCATCGTTGCGATAAATGTGGTCTTGTAGGTGATTCCCGATTCACCCTCTAATTTGAGCGACAAAACTCCACCCGAGTTTTTCAAGTCGGAAAGTGTGACACCCGATGAAGCATAAAAATCACCAGTGTCGATCGCATCCATGATCTGGCGGGTATCCAGTTCACGGGCCCGCACCATGATCCAGCCACGCCCCGGGGTGGAAATATTCATACCCTGCTTGTGGTAGTTGTGGGAGTCATCCGTCGCGACGCCCAAAAGGGGAACCGAACGATTCGCCTTGAGGCGGCTTGCCAGGACAAGGTCCCAGATCCGTTCCACAGACGGGTGCTTGGCATCGCCGTTCTGGTTGGTGCCGGGGTGGCCGTTGTAGACTTCGTAATAGCGCAACTCATCGGCGGGAATCATATCGTTGGGGCTAACACCCCAGCCAAAGTTTGGATGGTTGAGGAAGCTGATGATGGTCTCCCCAGATTTCTTGCGCTTTTCGGCAACAAGTCTTTGATTGACCTGAATGGTCTCCGTGACACCCACACCATCAACGGGTTTGATCACTTCCTTGAGGTTGATAGCGTTCATGTGGATAGGGAGCTTTTGATAGCCGTGGGTAATCTCCTCGCCGGAGATCATCAGGAACTTGTCTTTCTCTTCGATCTTGGTTTTGACTTCGGTCAGGGTTTTGAGGCGAATCTGCTCCTTCCCTTTTTCTTCTTTCCGGTCGACCCAGTTATCCCCAAAGCGATCGACACACTTTTTCACAGCGAGCTTGCGGATGTCGTCCTTGGATGCATCGATCCAGCGGGTGGTGTTCGCCATGGTGTTGTGTTCGGTCAGGGCCAAAAAGTCGTACCCTTTGGTCTTGTACCAGTCGGCGATCATTTCGGGAAAATCGTCCCCATCACTCCAAAGGGAGTGGGTATGGAGGTTCCCTTTGAAAAAACGGGCTTTCGAAGGTGCTTTGCCGTCCTGCGAGGCGACAAGCACAACGCCCACAAGGGTGAAAATCCCAAGGGAAAGTGAAAAGGCACGAATGTTCATTTCGGATGGATCCAATATTGGAGTGGAAGGTTTTGGCGGTTACCCATTGTGATATCCATTGGGACAATGGGTCAAAGACCAAAGGTCGTATGTGCTCAAAAAAACCGGAAATTAACCATTCCTTCACACGAGGCCAACAAAACACGGATGTCGAAGAACCATGTGAACCATCCAGCTATAACAAGGATTTTTCGATTATATTTAGGAAATATGTTTTCAATGACCCATGATGCAATGGCGCCGCCGGGAAACCCGCAGGTTAACTCCCAAGGATACCAACTTCCCTGCGAGGCCGATTGGCCACAAAAACCAAAGGGTTGATTTGGGAAACGGCAAACCAAAACGGATCGCGGAAGATCTTGGAATCATGCAAAAGTCCACTATCCAAAAAGAAGTTACGATCGGCCCAAACTCAATAGAAATCGACATCCAAAACCATGGCAAAAGACGCCCCCTTATCTGTTCCCACTTCGCAACGGGTCGTTTCCCTCGACCAGTTTCGGGGATGGACGGTTTTGGCGATGGCGTTTGTCAACTACCTGGGGCACTTCAAGGAAGTGCCGGCGGTCTTCAAACACCACCACAGCTATTTCAGTTTCGCCGATGCGGTCATGCCGCAATTTCTTTTTGCCGTTGGTTTCGCTTATCGGCTCACCTTCCTCAAAAACCTCGAACGCTTTGGCATTTCGAACGCCGTTGGTCGCGTCCTCCGCCGATTTATTGGCCTGTTCCTGATTGCCCTGATCGTCCATCAATTAAGCGGCAATGTCGCCTCCTGGGAAGATCTGATAAAGATGACAATTCCCGAATTCCTGGAAAAGGCGTGCAAGCGGAGCCTATTCCAGACGCTCACCCATATCGCGGTGACCAGTCTTTGGGTTTTGCCTGTGATCGGTCTTGGTTTCTGGCCAAGGCTTCTTTTCGCCGCCGGATCGGGAGGACTACACCTTTGGCTATCGTTTTTGTTTAACTATGAATGGGTCCACAAGGATCCCGTGGGAATCGATGGCGGACCGCTTGGCTTCCTTACCTGGACCATACCGTTGATTTTCGGATCGTTTGCGTATGATTGGACACTTGGGCCCGATGCCAAACCACTACCCAAACTCTTGGCCTGGGGGATTGGCCTGATGGGTTTGGGTTATGCGCTTTCGTGTCTGAATCTTCAATTTGCCCCCAACAATGGCTCGCGGATCTTTTTGGAACCCCCGTTCTTTCCCCCTTCGGATCCCAAGAACATCTGGACCATGAGCCAGCGCGCCGGGAGCATGACCTATCTACTTTTCGGTGCGGGATTCTCTCTGGTAACTTATGCTGTCTTTGTAATTCTTTGCGATCGGCTCAAATGGTCCTGGTCAGTCCTCGCAACCCTGGGGGGCAATGCGCTTTTGGCCTATATCCTGTTGGGAATGATCGAGGACACCTTCCACAGGTATACTCCAAAGGATTCCCCCCTTTGGTTTGCCCTGGCCACCTGGGCCCTCGCCACAACGCTCTGTTGGGCCTTTTTGCGTAGTCTCGAAAAACAGGGTGTGCGAATCCGGATGTAGCGCGGGATATCGATTGGCTGCAAATGGACCGGACAAAATTAGGTGGCGGCGGAGTGGAAATTCGGCTAGATTTCCAGCAAGCCTGATTCTTCTTGGGCTCCCACCTTTTCCTCCCCCAATTCCTCCCCAAGGGACCTCCTCCCATGAGTTCGATTTCCCGTCGCAAGTTTGTCGCCGCATCCGCCGCTTTGGCCGGTGCGCCGCTGATCACCTCAGGACTCTCCGCCCGGCAGGCCCCTTCCGAACGCCTTCGTCTGGGCTTCATCGGCATGGGCAAAATGAATTCAGGCCACCTTGGGCATTTCCTTGGGCAAAAAGATACCCAGGTTGTCGCCGTTTGTGATGTCGACACCAAGCGCCGCGAGAACGCTCAAAAGACCGTCGAAAACCGCTACGCCGAAGCCAAAAAGAGTGGCAATTTCAAAGGCTGCGATGCCTATGTCGACTTCCGCGAGCTCCTTGCCCGCAAGGATATCGATGCCGTTGTCATCGCCACACCCGACCACTGGCACACCATCCCCGCGATCGAAGCGATCAAAGCAGGCAAGGATGTTTATTGCGAAAAGCCGCTGACCCTAACCATCAAGGAAGCAAAGCTGCTGATTGATGCCGTGCGCAAGTACGACCGCGTCTTCCAGGTCGGTAGCCAACAACGCTCAGGCAGCGAATTCCGCCTGGCTTGTGAACTGGTTCGCAGCGGCAAGATTGGCAAGCTCGAAGCGGTCTATGCCAACATCGGCGGACCCAGCAAGCCTTGCGACCTTCCCGAGGAAGCCATGGAGCCTGGTCTCGACTGGGATCGTTGGCTTGGGCCCGCTCCCAAGCGTCCCTACAACTCGGTCCTTTCGCCTCGGGGCGTCCACAACCACTTCCCCAACTGGCGCAATTATCGCGAATACTCAGGCGGCATGATAACCGACTGGGGCGCGCACCATTTCGACATCGCTCAATGGGGCCTTGGCGCCGATGAATCCGGCCCGGTCGAAGTCATCCCCCCCGCTGACCCATCCAAGGGAACAGGCCTGAAATTCATCTATGCCAACGGGGTTCCGCTCATCCACGGCGACGAGTATGCCCCCGGCAAGAAAGTCGATGGGGTCGTCTTTGTCGGCTCCAAGGGACGCATTCAGGTCAACCGCGGCAAGATCTCCGCCGACCCCGAGGAGATCCTCAAGACCCCTTCCGAGGAAATCTCTGTAAAGCTCTACAAGTCCCCCGGCCATCAACGCGATTGGCTCGACTGTATCAAGAGCCGCAAGCGTCCGATTTGCGATGTCGAGGTCGGCGCACGCAGCGTCACCGTTTGCCACCTTGCCAACATTGCCTATTGGACCGGCCAGAAGTTCAAATGGGATGCCAAGGCCTGGAAGTTTGTCGATGCCTCCCCCGAAGTCGAAGGATGGTACGACCGCGAGCGCCGAGGAGAGTGGCAGCTCCCGACGATTTAGTTCCTTGGGATGCGCCTTGCGGAGATCAAAACCCAAGGAAACCCGAGTTAACGAAACCCAGATTAACGAACAAAGGCCTCCCAAATCGGGAGGCCTTTTTCTTTGCAATTTTGCGCGTCCAAAAAATCAACCAGCCGGGACACCGAATGGTGATCCTCGCTTACGCTACCGAACGGTTCCCCATACCCATGCGACGGGTTTCGAGGATGGCTTCACGAATACGGGTAAACGGTTCGGAAAGATCGACCCGTTGCCCGGCCCCTTCAACCAGTTGCTGGATCACGATCTCGTCCTGAACAAATTCGGGATGAATCGAAAATCCCTTGCGCGCGCCCAGGTCGATCGGCCGACCGGAATCGCCCAGTAGCAACAAGGGGACATCCGAGTGACGGCGAACCTCAAGCCCAAGAGGCAGGTCAGTCAGCACGATATCCGCCGGAAATGAGGCCTTTTCGATCAGGTTTTTTCCCATGAGCTCACCCACCAGGTAGGAGTCAAGCGTGGGGCCATACAGAATTTGCTGGACCTTGGTCGGTTGCACCGGGCTGGTGAGACGAAACTCAAGGGGACGCCCCTGCACATTGGTGAGCAGATACCCGGCGACCCAACCGGAGGGGCCGTCCTGGGAGAGCGTGAAAAATCCCAAAACGAGTCCCTTACCCTTGGGGCGAGCGGGGGCGATTTCCTGGGTCGATGGCGTGATGATTGTGGAACTCTCCGTCACGGTCAGTCTCCGGCCAATAGATCCGACCCGGGGAATTTCCCCGAGTCCTCCCGGGGCAAGTATTCGGGATAATCCGCCGTGGCACTTGAGGCCAGAGTCGAATCCTCACACGGAAACCGGGCAACCGGGCCTACAGACCTCCCGGACAACACAACTCTACCCAGCTCGCCCAATCCAAACAACCGTTCCCACGGCTCAGGTACGGAAATTCGGGCCTTCGCGCCCACTTTTTCCACGCAATATCCAATTGAAGGTGATGGCTAAGGATGGATTTTGTGATTATCGCAAAAATAGGCAAATCGGGGAAACATTGGCACCAGACCAAAAAAACGAACCCAACCCAATTCCCGGTGGGTCGCGGCACGGTGGCACTCTCCGCAAAGCCTGGGAAATCGATCAGGCGCAAAAAGCACCAAAGGGCCATGGGTCCGCCGATGTTCCTCAATGACCAGATCCAAAGGCCCAGGCTTTGCCTCTCTTTGGGAAAGCTCACGCCTCAGGATGGCGAGAGCCTCTTCTTCCAGCCCGTCAGAGAAAAAACCGAGTTGATCGAGCAACTCCCCATCGGACGCTTCGCGGGCAAACGCACGACACTTTTCGGCATTGATCAACCCGCGCACACCCAGCCTCCTTTACGCTCCGGTTATCACCCCGGAGGAATTCAAAGTCTTGACCATTCCCACAGTTTAGGGGGAAGCCTCGGGCAAGGGTTCCAAAGTGAAAGGTTTCGCGAATCCTGAAGAACGGGTTAAAAAAATCCGGATATTTGGGGTTCCATTGCCTTTTGATTGTCTATCGTCGATAATCGATAAAGATGAACACGCCCGTGAGAGCAATAAAAAACGCAAAAGAGAAGCCCTGTAATCCATGCCCGGAAGAAGAACCCTTGCCTTTGGATGAGTCCCAAACCGACGAGACCTTGGCAAAAATGGCCTGGGCCATTGCCCATCCAGCCAGGGTGAAACTCCTCCGAATACTCATTGAACGATCATCCTGCGTTTGTGGCGAGCTTGTGGAGCTCATGCCGCTTTCGCAGTCGACTGTTTCCCAACATCTGAAAATCCTGAAGGAATCCGGGATCGTTCAGGGAGAAATTGCTGGACCAAAAGTTTGCTACTGTGTCAATCAAAATGGATTAACCCTTTTGAAAACACTGATAATTGATTTATGATTTATTTGACCCGCTTTGTCGCGATATGCGACATCGCCTGACTTCGGGAGACTTCGATGGCCAAATTGCAGGTGTATGACAAACCGATGTGCTGCTCCACGGGGATTTGTGGACCCAAAATCGATCCGGTCCTTCCAACATTCGCGGCGGACCTCGCCTGGCTAAGCGGCCAGGGTGTAAAGGTGGAACGATTCAATTTGTCACAACAACCCCAGGCCTTTGTGGGAAACAAGACCGTATTTGATGCGATTCGCGCGGGACACGAAAGCGTCCTCCCAATGGTGATCGTGAACGGAAAGGTTGTAAGCAAAGGGACCTACCCCTCACGCGACCAGTTGGCAACATGGTGCCTGGTGGCCCGACCAATCGTTTCCTTGCAGGCAACGCCCGCCGAACAATCCTGTTGCGGCCCTCAAGAGTGTTGTTAACAAATCTCCAAAAAGGGATACCTATTAAGTGGAATTTCTGAACAATCCGACCAGAATCCTTTTCTTCACCGGCAAAGGCGGGGTTGGCAAAACCTCAATTGCGTGCGCCACGGCGGTGAAGCTGGCCGATGCTGGGAAACGCGTACTGCTCATCAGCACCGATCCCGCCTCAAATCTTGATGAAGTGCTCGGCGTTTCCCTGGGAAACATTCCCACCCCGGTTCCGGGTGTGCCCACCCTCAAAGCCCTGAATATCGACCCAGAGGCATCCGCCAAGGCCTACCGGGAAAGCATGGTCGCCCCCTACAGGGGTGTGCTTCCCGATTCGGCAATCGCCAGCATGGAAGAGCAGTTCTCCGGTTCGTGTACGCTGGAAATCGCCGCCTTCGACGAGTTCGCGAGGTTGCTTGGTGGAACCAGCACCATTACCGATTTTGATCATGTGTTATTTGACACCGCCCCGACCGGGCACACGCTGCGACTCCTTTCGCTCCCCTCCGCGTGGAGTGGCTTCCTCTCCGCAAGCACCACCGGAACTTCGTGCCTTGGGCCATTGGCGGGACTGCAAGCACAACAAACCCTTTATGCCGAGACAGTCAAAGCCTTGGGAGATCCGGAAACTACTACGCTTGTCCTGGTGGCAAGACCGGAAGTTTCCGCCCTGAAAGAAGCCGAACGCACAAGCAAGGAACTTGCCGAGCTGGGCATTCATAACCAGCACCTTGTCATCAACGGAATTTTTCAAGCCACCGACCCTGCCGACTCCTTCGCGCTTGCGATGGAGCTTCGTGCCCAAAACGCCCTTTCCCAAATTCCAAATGGACTGGTAAATCTCCGGCAAACCCGGATTCCTCTGGCCCCCAAAGGGCTGGTGGGAATCGATGCGATCCGGACGATTGACAAGGTCACCCCGCCTGATTCGATTTGCAAAGAGATTTCTCCTATCCAGGTACTTCCTTTTCTTGGGGATTTGATCGATGAGTTGGCCCGACCCCGACATGGCGTCATCCTGACCATGGGGAAAGGCGGTGTCGGAAAAACCACAGTTGCCGCTGCCGTCGCCGTCGCTTTGGCGGACCGGGGCTTTCAGGTTCACCTAAGCACCACCGACCCCGCAGCCCACCTTGCCGGAACCCTCGATGGGGATGTGCCCAACCTCAAGGTGTTCCGGATCGATCCCAAAGCAGAAACCGCCGCGTATTCCGCGCAGGTGCTTGCCACCGCCGGAAAGGATCTGGACGAACAGGGACGCGCGATGCTGGAGGAGGACCTTCGCTCGCCTTGCACCGAGGAAATTGCCGTATTTCGGGCGTTTGCCGATGCGGTCGCCCGTGGGGAAGGGGGATTTGTCGTTCTCGACACCGCCCCCACCGGCCATACGATCCTACTGCTCGATTCCGCTCTTGCCTATCACCGCGAAGTTACGAGACAGGGAAGTGGAATGCCCGAGGCGGTGGAGAATCTGCTCCCAAGACTTCGTGATCCCGGTTTCACCCGAGTCCTGATCATCACCCTGCCAGAAGCCACTCCCGTGCACGAGGCGGCGAAACTCCAACAGGATCTGAAACGCGCGGAGATCAACCCGTTTGCCTGGGTGATCAACCAGTCCCTCGGGCCCCTTCCGGTCACGGATCCGATCCTGATTTCCCGAAAACAGAACGAATCCCGATTCCTGAGGGAGGTCGCGGAAAAACATGCCTCCCGTTTCGCCGTGATCCCGTGGCAGTTGGAGGCTCCGGTCGGGCTGGAACATTTAAGATCGCTAACCGAAGCCCAAAACAAAAGTATCGAATCCAATTAGGGGTTTGGCCCTAAATTTTATGGGGCCAAAAATTGGAAAGGGGCGGCCTTTTCAAAGTTTTCCGTCTGGTCGCCTCCCACAGGAGGCTTGCCTGACAGGGTCAACTTGCGGACTCCCGTACCCTCCACGAAATCCACCTTGTCCAGATTGATCCAGATCAGACTCGGACTCGCGGTGTCTTCAAAGTAATACACACGATTCTTTTGGTCCGAAACCGTGCGCCAAAGGGTCGAGGCGATATTGGGCTGTCCGGGGGTGGTGATCCCACGGGGCACGCTCACATTGCGCATCACACTAAACACGCTGGCCACCGCCTCTCTCGGATCCGCGGATTGTTTGCAGGCGTTGATATAAAAAGATGCCCGCGCAAAACGGTCCGCCGCACGATTGGTTCCAGGCAACATCACCGTCCCGCCAATCTGTTCCCAATACTTGTTCAGCGCAAGCTGCTCGTCAAAAATCGGCGAGTTTGTCATTACCTGGTATTTTTTGTTGTGATGAATGACAAGCTTCCCTTGGACATATTCAAAGATCGCCGAATCGCCTGAAGGATCGGAAATCGACAAGTGAACCGTTCCCTTCATTCCGTTTGGGACATTGACAGCAACGACCTTGATTGCGTCCTTCCGCATTTCGGCGACAGCCTCTTCCACCGTGGCGAAATTATCCAACAGATACTGCGCCCAAGCGGCAATGGTGATTCCCGGGCGGGTGTCGGTCAATGGTGGGTAATCCGACTCCACCAGATAAAGGAGATTCGAAACAAGACCTTTTTCATTCATGCCATCGGCGGTTGCCGCCTCATAAACCGAAGTGACCAGACTTCCGTATTTGCTTGTCCATTTGACGGATCCTTCGCCAACGCCTCCATCCCGCTTCATGCCCCGTGGAAAAATCCACAGGTTGCTTTTCATGTCTTCGACCCAATCCATCGTCCTGCCGGTGACAATTTGCCCTTCCTTGCCGAAATATACCGCCCGGGAGCAAGCATCGGCAAAGGAAGCAAAACCGGCAAGGAGAACAGCCACGGAGAGAGCAACCGCGGGAATCATTTGCCTCGAAAGTTTGTATGCCATCACTTGGAGTTTCCTTGGAAAAATTGAAGCCGGGACATGTTCCCCCGGGAATTAACCCACAAGTTGTATTCTACACAAGACACTTCGGGTTGGTGAAACCATTTCCATGGCGACATTTCCGGTTTCGCAATTTCATAAAAATGGTCGAAAAACCAATCGGATCATAGGGTGGATAAAGGACTTCGAATCCCTTGGTTCAATGGCCTTTATCCATCAACTTCACTCAACTCGCGGAAACGACAAATGGCAAAACAAAAAGTCACCCCTTTCCTCTGGTTTGATCATAACGCCGAAGAGGCGGCGAACTTTTATGTGTCGCTTTTTAGCGATTCGAAAATCAACAAAGTGGTTCCCGGCCCTGGTGGAACGGTGAAGGTGGTCGAATTTACCCTGGCAGGCGTCCAGTATATCGCGCTTAATGGGGGCCCCCACTTCAAACTCAACGAGGCCTTCTCCCTCTCCGTCGATTGTGAATCTCAGGCGGAAGTGGATCATTATTGGGAAAAACTTTCGGCGGGCGGATCCCATTTGCAATGCGGCTGGCTCGTCGACAAATTTGGCCTCTCCTGGCAGGTCGTTCCGTCCGTCCTCCCCAAACTCCTTTTGGAGCCCGATCCGGAAAAGTCCGGCCGCGTCATGGGAGCCCTCATGGAGATGACCAAGCTAGACATCCAAAAGTTGCAAGACGCCTACGACGGTAAATAAAAAATCCGGCTTCCGATTTGGTGTCGTTTTGCCCAAACACCAGGCGACTACTTTCTAACAAAGACTAAGCGGGGAGATCGTTTCCCTGCTTCATCTGCAGTTTTCCAACCTGACCGTTCATTACGGAACGCAAAATGACCGCCACCACCATTACCCCCTACCTCTTCTATTCCGGAAAGTGCGAGGAAGCCCTTTCCTATTACCAAAAGTCGCTGGGCGCAAAAATCGAAATGGTGATGCGCTTCAACGAAAGCCCCAACCCAACCCCTCCAGGAGCGTTGCAGGAAGGGTTTGAAAACAAAATCATGCACGCCACCTTCACCATCGCCGGAGCCACCATCATGGCATCAGATGGAGACAGCGACAAACCAAAATTCGATGGGTTTCGTCTGGCGCTTACCGTCCCCACGGACGCCGAGGCACACCGGCTTTTTGATGGACTCGCGGCAGGAGGCCAGGTGCAGGTTACACTGCGCCAAACCTTTTTTTCATCCTGTTATGGGATGGTCACCGACAAGTTTGGCGTTGGGTGGATTGTGATGGTCACCCAAGCCAATCTTGTCAACCAATAAGCCATACCATATTTCCTAAAATATCCTATAGGAGATATTTTAATGGATATTTTTCTCTATGTTTTCGGGGTTTTGTTAGGCCTGATTGCCCTTTTGTTGCTTTTGGCAGCGATTCGTCCCAGCGATTTTCGCATCGCCAGGTCGTTTTTGATTGCCGCTCCCCCAGAAAAAATCTTCCCCTGGCTAAACGCTCCGAAAAAGTTTCAGGAATGGAGCCCCTACCGGGAAAAGGATCTTTCCGCCAAAAACGAATTCTCCGGTCCCGAGGTGGGTCCCGGGGCCACTTTCCACTGGTCAGGCAATGGAAATGTGGGCGAAGGGTACATGAGGTATCTCGAACAGGACCCCAACCGCTCAGTCAAAGTCGACCTGGAATTCATCAAACCCTTTGCGGGTCATAATCTGGTGGAATTTTCGCTCGAATCCCAGCCAGGGGGAACGATCGTCACCTGGACCATGACAGGCAAATTCTCTTTTATGCCCCGACTGGTCGGGCTTTTTATCAACATGGACATAATGATTGGTGATGATTTCGCCAAAGGCCTCGAAAAATTGAAAAATCTGGTCGAATAGTTTTCGTGTTTCCCGAAAGGAAACAGGATAAATAGCGGTAAATGAAAAAGGGAGTTTTTTTCATGAAAGTCATGGTCATTGTCAAAGCATCGCCAAGTTCCGAAGCATGCGTCATGCCCTCCACGGAACTTCTCACCGCCATGGGCCAATTCAATGAGGAACTGGTGAAGGCGGGGATCATGGTAGATGGCGCGGGTTTGAAACCCAGCTCCGCCGGAGTCCGGGTCCGTTTTTCGGGGTCGAGTCGCACAGTCATTGATGGCCCCTTCGCCGAAACCGGGGAGCTGATCGCGGGATATTGGATCTGGAAAGTCCAATCGCTTCAGGAGGCGATCGACTGGGTGAAAAAATGCCCCAATCCAATGATGGAGGAATCCGACATCGAGATCCGCCCCTTCTTTGAACCAGAGGACTTTGGCGAGGCCTTCACGCCCGAACTCCGCGAAAAGGAGGCGGGGATCCTCGCGAAGACCCTGGGGCTCCATGCTCCCACTTTTGAAACGGGGCCCGCCCTCGGGATTTCGGGTTTAAACCGGAGCTATACCATGGAAACCCGGATCCACATTCCCCAACAATGGGAACGCTTCATCGCCCGCTGTGGTGAGATCCACGCAAAGTCGGGCAACTTCTACGGAGTTAGTTGGAACAACCAACCCGATTGCAGCTTCGACTACCTCACGGGTGTGGAAACCGCAAGTACCGCCAACATTCCCCCCGATTTTACCATCCTGAAAATCGCCTCACGGCGCTATTGCGTCTTTGTTCACGAAGGCCATATCTCGGTCCTGCCTCAAACCATCGAAACCATTTGGACCAAATGGGTTCCGGAAAGTGGTTTGAAAATCGCCAACGCGCCATGGTTCGAACGCTATACACCTGGGTTCAATAGCCAAACCGGCATGAATGGGATGGAGATCTGGATCCCGCTAGAAGATTGATTCTTCCGGAATCGGTTTTGTTGTTGTTCCAATATTTGTCAATAAAATCATGGCACTTGGATTTTTGCTTTTCCGGTTTCGGCGTGAGGATGGCCAAGCTTCGCCGAATCAGGCACCGAAAGAGTATTCAGAAAATTTTTCAGAGCCGAAATGTATTCATCGGAAGGCTTGTCGGTGTGGCCACCACCGGGTACGGAGATAAAGGTTTTGGGTTCGTTGGCGTTTTCAAACAATCTTTCGCCCAAAGGGTAAGGGACGAGTTGGTCGGCGGTTCCATGGGTCTGGAGGAGCGGACCGTGATAGTTGCCGATTTTGCGCTGGGAATCCATTCGGTAGCGCATGATCTTGTGAAACGGAAGGATCTTCGTGTGGCAAGCGGCCACATCGGGAAGGGAAGTGAAAGTGCTTTCGAGGACCAGCCCCCTGGCCCCATCCCTGGATGCCAGATCCACAGCAACACCGCCTCCCAGGGAATTGCCCACAAGGACGATTTCCGACTCCGCCACGCCGGTCCGCTCGGCCAACCATTTTCGTGCGGCGCGCGCATCGGCAAGGACACCAGTCTCGCTGGGTGTTCCCTCGCTTTTGCCAAATCCACGGTAATCAAATAGGAGTACTGAAGTATTCAGGTGATTCTGAAATAGTCGCAGGACCCAGCGACGGCTGGCGATGTTTCCGGCATTGCCATGACAATAAAGGACAACGGCTTGGGGTTCCGCCGATTCGGCGAACCATCCATATAGCCTTGGGCCCCCGGGTGCCTGGAACCGCGCTTCTTCATAGGCACCATCGTCGGATTCCAAATCCGGTTTGGAAAACCGACGGGGATGGAAAATAAACGACTCTTCCAGGTTCATGGGGCGCGAGATAACAGGCAGGGATCCACAACCCACAAGCGGCGAGGCGATGCAACAAATCAGTAAACCTCTGAGCACCCCGTCCATGTTTTAACCCTGTAGTCTCCCAAACGAACCGAAGGACGATCAACCATACGGGGCCCATACGCCCAGAAGCCTCGTTATGTCCAGTCCGAAAAGAACGTTTTTTTTGAATGGATTAGAGTTCCATCCCGATCAAAACATGAGACTTCAACCGCCAGGTTTCGGATCATCCTTGCAGGTCCGAAACCCCGATCTCATCAACTACCTTAAAAGGTTTTTTTAAGAAAGATTCGGGAGTGAATTGGAAAACCTTTAGGAATCATGAGCAAGGTATCCGAAATTCATCCTTTACCGGGTTTTTTCGGGATCTTAAAATTTAGGGGCCGATCTTTTTGGGACCGAGTCTTTTGTGGAAGATGCAAAGATCATCTCCATCGGTGTAATAGTCCGGAACCCGGGCGCTGAGGTCGTACCCATATTTGAGATAAAATTTGCGGGTAAGCTCGTACTGGGCGGTTCCGGAGGTTTCGATCAGGAAAATCCGGGCCCCTTCGCGACGGGCATCGTTTTCGGCATGTTTCAAAAGCCGACCGCCCCGGCCTTTCCCCTGTACTTCGTTGGAGATGGCGATCCAATAGAGGTACCAGGTCCGGTCGGTCATCGCGGCTGGTGCCCAATAGACATAGCCTGTGATTTTTCCCGACTCTTCCAACACAGCGGCCTGATGACCCAGTTCGTGGCAGACCGCGAAGTAGTCGTCGAGTACTTCCTGGAGTGCTTCGACTTCCAACTGTTTGAACATTCCCGTCCGTTCCGTCATGCTAACGCAAAAGGGGATGTCTCCGGGTTCGAGAGGCCGGATCAGATCAGACATGTTGGTACTCGCTTCCTGCGAAAGGGCTGCATCAAAAGACTAATTATACAGATAGCACCGCAATCGGTTGATTCCGTCAATCCCTTCAAACGCCAGGCCAGGCCAAAAATGGTGAGGTTGGCACCCATCGTGTGGCCAAATCGTGACCTGAAGGGGTTCGGCCTTAGGTTGGCCTTTATTTCATTGGGGCTGATGGGTATCGGGGTCCCATCCGTGGCCAGTCCAATAGACCAGTGGGCCAAGGCGGGAGCAATCCCGGTAATGGGAGTGGGTATGATGAGCAAAGCGATGAAATTCTGGAATCCCATGGGCAAGGCATCTTTGGCTGCTTGTCTTTTGAGCGGTCTATCGGTGGGGGGCCTTTGCGCACAGAATACCAATGGTGGGCCCGGTTTTGGCCAACCTCAGAGTCAACAACCCGCAGGCACGCCAGGCACAAAAGTGGTCGCCACAGTAAACGGCGACAACATCACACAGGCGGAACTCGACCTTTCCCTCAAGCAACTCGGGCCCAGCCCGATCCAGTTGGGAACAAACCGTATTCGCCAACAACAACTCGAAGCCCTCTCGCTTATGATCGACGACCTTCTCATGAGGCAATTCCTCAAGAAGAATGGTCCCGAGATCAAGGAATCCGACATCGACAAAAGGATGGCGGACCTGGTCGCCGAGTTGAAAAAAGCCAACAAAACCCTTGAGGACATGCACAAGGAAAATGGCTTCACGAAAGAGCAGATCCGGACCAACCTCGCCACCAAGCTCCAGTGGACCGGATACGCCAACACCAAATTTACCGAGGAAGACCTCAAAAAATATTGGGAAAACAACAAGGACTTTTTTGATGGTGTAATGGTGCATGTAAGCCACATCGCTTTGCGCACCCCTCCGGGCATGACCCCTCCCGAACGCGAGGATCTCTACAAGCGGATGGCGAACCTGAGGCAGATGATTGGCAGCGGGCAGTTGGACTTTGCGACCGCCGCGAAAAAATACTCCCAGGAAGCAAGCGGCCAACAGGGAGGCGATCTTGGTTTTATTCCCCGCAAATGGGCGGTGGATGAGACCTTTGCGAAAACAGCGTTTTCGATGAAGCCTGGCGAAATCTCCCAGCCTGTCGTGACCGATTTTGCGATACAGATGATCAAGGTCAATGACCGTCGGCCAGGGAAACCAAACGACTACAAGCGCATCCACGATGATGTGAAAGAGTTTTACTTCGAAGAATTGTTCCAAACGATTCTTGCCGGTCTCCGCAAGTCGGCCAAAATCGAAGTGTATGTTCAATAAGCCGGAATAAAGAGTAATAATCAAATCCATCAGGCTATTCACCGATCAGTCGGGGGACGGCGCAGCCCGGGCAGGGATTTTACCGCCCGGGCTGCGTTTTTTTATTTGGTTCCAAAAGACCTAAGCCCCGATTCGGGCAAGTCCCACACAATGCAGTCTTTGTAAATTGCCCAGATTTGCCAAAGCTATAATTTTTCGATTCCCACCTTGATCAGGTTGGGGTGAATTGTTTCGACTCTGGAAAGGTCCCCGTGGCAAGATGTTTGCCGGAAGGTGTTTCCAAGGGGCCTGGGGTGTCTAAAATAAACATCTAACCTTTCGATTTGGGGAAAACCAGGACTCTACCGATGCGCGGATCCAATTGGCTGGGGTGGCTGGGTGCAGTAGGCGTGATGCTGCTTTCCGTCTTTCTGATCACTTTTTTCACCAATTTCAGCCCTGTGAAAGCTCCCCAGATGGGAGATATTCCCACGCAAAATGCCAATAAGTTGATAAATGAACTTTCGTTTGTATCCCGCCAATTTCCCAACGATCCTTCGTTGCCTCCCAACATCCAGGAATACGGTGTTCCGGGTTTCCAGGACTTCTGGTTTACCAACGAGAACAAAACGCCCGTTATCTTTGGCCTGGACCGCAAAAACTGCACCTGTTCCTCGGTTGAAGTATTTTTGGTCCAGGCGGATTGGCTGAAAAACCCTGAGGCAAAATCTTTGGCAGGCGGCAAAGAACCCACCGCCGCCGACCTTTCGAAGGCCTCGGGAAACCCCGTTCTGGTCAAACTGGAATCCTCAATCCAATCGACCGCACTGGAAAACAGCGACGGGGTAAAAATTTCGGTTCCTGCAGGCGGAATTGGATGGGTTAGGCTTCGCTTTAAAAATGACAAAATGGGCCCGATCAATCTCTTCGCCAATTTCTGGCTCGACCAAGTGGATTCGGGTGTATTCAATCGACTGGATATCCGAAACGATGTCGCACCGATGTTTGTGGCAACTCCCGGCGAAGCGCGTGTTGGGCTTTTGTCGAAACAAAAACCTGTGGGAACAAGCACCGTTATTGCGTTTTCAGGAACACGCAAAAAACTTAACCTTGTGGCGGAATCCAAGGTAAAAAAATCTGCGTCTGAAATCATCCAGGTATCTCCGCCTGTGAAGTTGACTCCTGCCGAACTGGCCGATGTTGCCGGCCGAATGAAGGTAACCGCCACGGTTGGCTACCGATTTGAAGTCCGTGCCACCCTTCCCTCAGAGGGGGACACCCAAACCGAATTTGGGCCTTTCCTGCGCCCGTTCCGTATCCAATGCCTGGATCTACCGGAAAACGATCCCATGCGTTCTGTGGGTTTTAATGTTTCCGGGGCCATCGAAAGTGATGTTCGGGTTCTCGGGGCCAATCCCGAGGGAATTGTCGACATTAACAACTTCCCCTGGGATGCTGGTAAAAAAGCGCGGATCCGTATTGAGACCTCCAATCCCGAGGTCAAATTGGAGATTGATAACGCCCGCACCGCACCGTTCCTCAAAATTCGCCAGGTAGGCGAACCGGAAAAATTGCGCGGGGGTGGAAGCGCTTACGACTATGAAATCGAGGTCCCAAGCCGCAAGATGCGAGGTGCTTTCCCCCGTGAGGAAACGGATCCAGCGATTCGGGATAGCGCGCTTTACATTCGCTCGGTTGGAAGCAACAACAAGCTGATTCGCGTTCCCGTAATGGGCCGCGCGGATGAGTGATCCCAAAGAAAACCGTGAGGCACAAGGCATGGCTACTTCAGGATTGTCCGGCCGACTGATCCCTGCCTTGGGTGTGCTGGTTTTGGCGGGTATTAGCGCTTTGGGCGGGACCTGTTTGGGGCGCTGGATGAAAACTCCCGTGCCCGAAGCTCCTCCTCACACGGTTGGTCTCCCGCTTCCCCCGGCACTTGCCCGCTGGCCCAAGCCCGACCTGACCTTGATACTTACCGCCCAGCAATATGGGTATCTGCTCCCTTGCGGTTGCTCGCGCCCCCAGGTTGGGGGACTGGAACGCCGGTACAATTATCTTGCCACTTTGCGCGAGGCGGGTTGGGCCCTGACCCCGGTGGATCTGGGCGATATCCCCCAAAAGCAGGGCCCGGTCAACCTGTCCAATCTTCAGGGACTCATCAAATATCGCTATTCGATGCAAGCCCTCAAAAAGATGGGATATGCGGCGGTTTCGCTGGGTCTTTACGAGGCCAAACTCAAGATCTTTAACATTCTGGGTGAATACGCCCTGAACGACCCTGAACCCAAAGTCCTTGCGGCAAATCTCGCCAACAAGGACAGCGAGTTTCCCGAACAGGTTTTTGAAACCACCATCAGCCAACCACCAGGTTCCCCCATCAAGGTAGGTATCACCGCGGTCATCGGCCCAAGTGTTGCCAAGGCAATGAAAGACCCTGTAGCCAAATTTGGCCCCTCACGGGACGCCATTGCCAAATCCCTGGAAAGCCTTGTGGATCAAAAGGTCGATATCCGCGTGCTTCTTTATCAGGGAGCAATCAGCGGCGCAGCGACAGATGCATCGGAACCGATTGCCGCAGCCAAAGCATTTCCCGAAATCGATGTCATCCTTTGCGTGTCCGAGGAGGATGAGCCCCCGGGTTCGCCTTTGGACATCAAACATGCCGACGGCCGGATCACCCGTATTGTCCGCATGGGGCACAAGGGGAAGTATGTGGGAACCCTGGGCGTGTGGAAAAAGCCCGAAGGACTGCAATACAAATATCATTTACAAGATCTTGGAGAACAATGGCTAACACCTGAAGGAGGATTGGCAGGCCACCCCGTTAATGAACTGATGGAGCGGTACGCCAAGGAACTTGACCGGGCGGACTTTTTGGGCAAAACCCCCCAATCGACTCACCCCTTTTCGGCCTCTGTGCCTGATTCCAAGCCGACTTATGTTGGTTCGGACAAGTGCAAAAAATGTCATGAAGAGGCGTACAAGGTGTGGGAAGGCTCTGGTCACAGCCACGCTTGGCAAACACTTGCCGATGCGTCCAAGCCATCCCTGCGCCACAAAGACCCGGAGTGCATCATCTGTCACACGGTTGGATTCGGCTATCAGACAGGCTTTGTAGACGCGGGAAAAACTCCCAAACTCAAGAATGTTGGGTGCGAAAGCTGTCACGGTCCATCCAGCGAACATCTCAAGTCGACTTCGGATGAAACCTGGCACAAGCTGATGAACCCCTGGAAAGCCAAGGACAAGCAATCCGAAACGGAATCCAAAGTTCGCCTTCAGAGGTTGGACCAATTTTGCCAAACTTGCCACGACATGGACAACGATGTCACCTGGGTGAACCAGGGCTTGGCCAAAAAATGGCCCAAGATTGCCCATCCGACTCCCAAAGACAAGCAGTAGCAAATCCAAAAGGTCGTTTTGCCTTTCCTTTTGGAGGTTGGAAACGCGTCGAAATTGCTTTGTGGGGTTCAACCCCACAAGTTTTATCGTGGTTGCCAAAAGCCGAATAATTTTTTGATTTTCGCACCAAGCCCCCCTCACAACCCTCAACCCCTCGCTGGTCCGAATAGGCGTTTCAGTCGTCATGATCTTGGTGATGGGTAAGCCCAATACGAATGGACCCTGTCTGGGGTAGGGCCGATAGATGCTGTGGTTCGGATATTTTGGTCCTGGTTTTGGATGGAACCATGATCCCTCGTTTCTTTACCCGATGGTGCGCAGCCACCATTGGATTGATTGCATTGGCCGGGCAGGATGCCCGGTCAGCAAACCCCGTTCGGCCGGTGTACCGGGAGGTTTCCGCAAGGATGACCGCTTTGGAATTCACCTCCGACCATAACCTCATTTGCCGGGACGGCTCGGATCTGCTCCGATGCGGATCGCGATACCCGGATGTGGAATGGTCGGCCAAGGAGCCTCACCTTGTCGCACCCATGACGCATACCCAAGGGCGCTACATCGAAGCCCGGGTGATGGTGAAACTCAACCGCTTGCCTTCCGGAACCCAGGTTCGCCTCAAGGGAACCGCGGAGCAGGAGTCGTTCACCTTCGAAGGTGAGGGGAAAGTCGAGGATGTGGGTGGCGACCCTTGCATGGCGGTGGTTTATGTCCGCTCGAAGGGGATGCTTCCCGCGCAACTTCGCCGGATGCAAGCCACGATCGACTGGTCCGTGACGGTTTTGGTCCCGGGAGAAAACCCCAGGGTCATCGACCTGGCGGATACCGGACCGCATGTATGCTATCTGACCCGGGGAACGCCCAGAAGGGCCGAAGAGGTCGCATCCGCGGTGACGCCAAGGCGCATGCAGACGAGCTACGAACGGCTGGCCATTGCTTTGGAGTCGGTTGAGGAAGAAAATCCATCAACGATTGCAATTGTTCATGCTCTGACCAGGCATGTTGGGGAACATTACAATCCCAAGCAACACTTTGAACGCGAAGACGCCTGGTATGTCCCCACCACCTGGCGCCTCAAGCCCGCCGGAGCCAGTTGTATCTCGATTTGCAACTATTGCTCGTTGATCCTTGATCAGATAGGAATGGAAGGGGAATATCGGCAGATCGCCTTGTACTCCCGGCCGGACAATCCTGACCGGGCTCTCGAAGGGGGTCGCGAATCGGATTCGATCACCCGCGATGTCGGTCGCCAACAGTGGGAACTTTTCCTCGTGGATGATCGCAACACCCGCCAGGGACAAGTTGGCGGCTGGGGCGGCATGAACTACTACGAGGCGGTGATCGCTTATGACTACAAAGGCAAAACCTACTACTTCCCAGGCGGCACCGACCGTGTCTACGACAACAAGGACCAGGTTCTGAAGATCTTCCGGACACTGGCCTGGGCGCGTTGGGACACCTGGCGCAAGGAATGGCAGGTTATGCAAGTGGTGCGCACCTATACCTCACCGGGTCGGGGCGCGCCTCCCAACTGCGAACTCCCCTGATCCGGAAAGGATGAAATTCGCAAAGTTGCCTGTGGGCCGTGGATCTTTCCATGGCCCGCGGCCGTTTCCCCCCTGTGGAAAGTACATTCCACGGAAGTCGCGGGCCCGATTTTGTGCATGCCAACTTTTCCAGGACACGGGGTTTTTGGAATCAAGGTGCAAGATCCATGCTGACAATCCTTCTTCTTTTGGTTTCCAACGCCTTCATGACCTATGCCTGGTACGGCCATCTCAACCACAAGGAAACACCGATCGTTTACGCCATTTTATCTAGTTGGGGAATCGCTTTTATAGAATATTGTTTCATGGTCCCGGCAAACCGCATGGGGCACGAGTTCTTTTCCGCGCCCCAGCTCAAAGTCATCCAGGAAGTCATCACCCTCGTTGTTTTCGCCATTTTTTCCACCTGGTTTTTGGGGGAATCGCTGCGCTGGAATCACTGGGTTGGTTTTGTCATGATCCTTGCGGCGGTCGCTGTTATTTTCGGATTTGAGGCGCCCAAGACCCCGGGAGCGTAGAATCAGGAGGGAAGTCGGCGGAAAAGATCCTGTGGGAAACCGTAATGCAGTACAAAGGGTTCCTGGGCAGGTTTGAATTCGAAAGTGAAAGTGGTCAATTTCATGGAGAAGTGCTGAACACCCGCGAAACGGTCACCTTTGAGGGTATGACCCAAACGGGCCTGAAAATCGCCTTTGAAGCCGCCGTCGATGATTACCTGTTTATTTGTTGGGAACGCGGCGATTCACCCGAAAAACTCCCGGTCCCCTTCAAAAAACGAAACGAAAACCGTTAACATCTGGTTTTTTTAATAGCCATTTTTTCAACCGACTTGCAGGCCCCCCTTTTTCCCTACAACAATTTGTAATCATCCTCTCCTCACCTTGCTTTGACTCGTCGGGAGTTCGCCCATGCGTCCCCTTTTTGCGCTTGGATTCTTCCTGGTTTTTGGCGCTCTCGGGAACGCCGCCGCCCCCAAACGGCCCAACATCGTCTTCCTCTTTTCCGATGACCATGCCAGCCACGCCATCAGCGCCTATGGCTCAAAAATCAATCAGACGCCCAATATCGACCGGATCGCCAAAGAAGGGATGCTCTTTCGCAACACCTTTTGCACCAACAGCATCTGCGGCCCGAGCCGTGCGGTCATCCTCACGGGCAAACACAGCCACCTCAACGGCTTTTACGACAATCGATCTACTTTTGATGGAACCCAACAAACCTTCGCCAAACTGCTTCAGGCCAACGGCTACAACACCGCCATGATCGGCAAATGGCATCTGGTTACCGATCCGACCGGATTCGATAAATGGACCATCCTTCCCGGCCAGGGGATCTATTACAACCCCAATTTCAAATCCGACAAGGGGCCATTGAAGGTCGAGGGGTACTGTACCGACATCATTACCGACATGACTCTCAACTGGCTCGACAAGGGACGGGACAAGGAGAAACCCTTTCTGCTCATGTGCCAACACAAGGCGCCTCACCGCGAATGGGCACCCGGACCCAACCAGCTTGGCCTTTATCGGGATAAGGACATTCCCGAACCCGATTCGCTTTTTGATGATTGGAAAGGTCTCGCCCCTGGCGCCAAATACCAGGAAATGACCATCGCCAAACACATGCTACCCAGCGATCTCAAATTCAAATCCCCTCAAAGCATGAACCCGGCGCAAAAAGCCCTTTGGGACAAGTACTATGGCCCGGAAAACGAGGCCTATGAAAAGAACAAACCCACAGGCAAGGACCAGGTTCGTTGGAACTATCAACGCTACATAAAGGACTACCTGCGCTGCGTCGCCGGAGTGGATGATGGTGTGGGCAGGGTCCTTAAGTATCTCGATGAAAACGGACTCGCCGAAAACACGATTGTGGTCTACTCCTCCGACCAGGGTTTCTATCTCGGAGACAAGGGGTGGTTTGACAAGCGCTGGATGTACGATGTGTCGATGCGGATGCCATTTGTGGTACGGTGGCCGGGCAAAATCAAAGCGGGCACGGAAAATCACGACCTTGTCCAAAACCTTGATTTCGGCCCCACATTCCTCGACGCCGCGGGGATCCAGGTTCCCGCGGATATGCAAGGCAAAAGCATTATCCCTCTTTTGGAGGGACATACCCTTGCCGATTGGCGGAAATCGGTCTATTACCACTATTACGAATATCCAGCCGAACACATGGTTCCAAGACATTACGGTGTCCGCACCGCGACCCACAAACTGATTCACTACTATCAGCGCGATGAATGGGAACTGTTTGATCTGGTGAAGGATCCGGGGGAAACCAATAGCGTTTTCCAGAACGAGGAATATGCCAAGGTTCGCGATGAACTGGCACGGGAACTCATTCGCCTGCGCAAGCACTACAAGGTGGAAGGGGCTCCGGAACCAGAGAAAAAGGCCGCGCCCCGCCCCGGAGCCGGGAAAAAGAAAGCCGGCTAACCATTAGGGGTGACAATCCGTTTCACGGGATAATTCGGAGCTGTTATGAACGCATCTGAGGAGTTCTATCCTCCCGCGCCCCTCGGGGTCCCTGAGGATTTCACAAAACCGAGCAAGGCCTATATATGGAGAGTAACCTTTCTCCTGCTGGGGCTTGTCGGGTTTCTGATTCTTTATCTGGCTTTGATCGCGCTGACCGCTTATGGCATTTACTTTTTGGTAACCCACCCACCTACAGATTTCATCGATAACAATGCCCCTCGCAATCGAAGCAATAACCGTAATGAAGCGGCAATTTATGGTGTTTGGATAGGTGCAATCGTTTGCCTTGGCCTCCTTTTCATCTTCTTTTTCAAAGGGCTCTTCAAGGGAAACAAACCTGACTGGTCCCACTTTCTTGAACTCAAGCGCACTGACCAACCCAGGCTTTTCGCCTTTATCGACAAGCTCTGCGAGGAGACTCAGGCGCCAAGGCCCACCAAGGTTTTTCTCAGCCACGATGTCAACGCGGCGGTGATCTACAACACTTCGCTTCTCAACCTCATTATCCCGCCCCAAAAACATCTGCTCATTGGAGCAGGGCTGGTGGAATCGATCAACCTTCGCGAATTCAAGGCGGTTCTTGCCCATGAGTTTGGGCACTTTTCCCAAAAAAGCCTCGCTTTTGGAAACTATGTTTACCTGGTCAACAAAATTCTGGGAGACATGATTTACGCAAGGGACGGTTTCGACAGATTTCTGGTAAATTGGTCAGGTTGGGATCTTCGCATTTCTTTTCCCGCATGGGGTCTTCGGGGCATTGTTTGGGTTTTGCGTAAGGGTTTGGGTGGGGTATACAAAGGGCTTAATCTCCTTGACCTGTCCCTCTCCAGACAAATGGAATTCAACGCGGATGATGTCGCGGTCAGTGTCGCCGGTTCCGATGCGATTGTTGAAGTTCTTTGCAAAATCAGTTTTGCCGATCAATGCCAGAATATGGCCCTTGGCATGGTAATGAACGCAGCCGATCACGGAATGTACACCAAAGACATTCATCACCATCAAACCCAGATGGTTTCCCATGTCCGCAAGGTACGCAACGATGAAAACCTCGGTGTACCAACCAAACCCAAAGAGAACGGGCACACAGGCAAGGATGTCCGTGTATTTGACCCCGCCAAGGGGAATCATGGGATTCCACAAATGTGGTTGTCCCATCCACCCAACCACGAGCGGGAACAGAATGCCAAAAGAATCTACTTTGCCGTGGCGGAAGACACCCGGCCTGCCTGGTCCATTTTGGAAAATACGGATCGTCTAAAAAGGGATTTGTCCCTGAAATTTTACAAGCTTGCCCTTGGCAAGGATCTTCAAAGCGATCTGGTTGACGCAAAGGAAGTCCAGGAGTTCATTGATCGGGAATTAATCGAACAAACTTATGATTCGAAGTATGAAGCCATTTACTACAATCGCTGGGTTGGCCTCGATAAACTCGAAGAATGGGAAACAGAGGCAGAATCCTCTCCGCTGACCTCTGAAGCCATCCGCGCATTTCTTGAAAAATACCCATCGGAGCAATTCAAAAACCTTGCGAAAACCTCGTGGGACCTTTTGGCTGAATCGGATTTGCTCGTAGGGCTCATTTCGAAAAAGTACCAGCTCAATGGAAAAACACTCACCTTTCGTGGGGTAGACCGTAAACCCGTCGAATTCAAAACATTGTTGGAGCAGGTCAATAAGGAATATGGGGAAGCCCAGGAAACCTTGGCTTCCTCAGACCGGGCAGTTTTCCTCAACCACTTCCTTGCCGCAAAGGAATTGGATCCCGCCCGGGCGGAGGAATTGCGGGATCGCTACCGCTTCCACGCCAAACTCCAGGGATGGGCATCCCAATGCATTGGTCTGAAAAATGCCGTCGATGGCGCGTTTCAGTCCATGGGGTCAGATTCACAACTATCGCCTGAGAATTTCCAACATCTGAAAGACCTACTCAACGGGTCACGCTCCGCGCTTCTGGATATGCGTGAGGCAACAACCACAGTCAATTGTCCCAGGTTGTCCAACATCGAACCGGGAACCACCCTGCAAAGCCTTGTTTTCGATGGGGTTCTGGATCTTGGAGCGCCATTGTCCACAAGCGGATCCATTCCCGGCCCATGGGTGGGAAACCTCTACAAATCTCTGGAAAAAGCCGAAAACCGACTTAGGAGGATCCACTATAAAAGCTTGGGAAGCATCCTGATCTTCCAGGAATCGACCAGTAGGGATTACCTTGCCAAAACCTCCAATCCGCCTGCTCAAAATCCGGATTCCACCGCTCTGGTTCCGGAGGGGACCTCTCCCGCCTGAGGCCATTCCCTGACCTCGGCTGCAGCTTTGTGAATCAGGGGATCAATTATGGTCGCCGCTGCCTTGTTGAACGATTCGCCATGGGCGTTGAACAGGACGCACCAGATCAGGCCGTCATGCCGTCGAACCAATAGTGACGAGGTTCCGGGAAGCAGACCGGTGTGCCACGCATTGAATTTACCCTTGGATACATCGCGCACCTGAAATCCCAAACCATACCAGGACGCCGGAGGTTTCTCATCCTTTTTGAGCGGGATCTCGTTCGGGCGGGCATAAATCGCCGCTACAGAAGCTTTGGTCAATCGCCCCTCTTCGCCCGGGTGATCCATGATCCGGGCAAACCGGACCATATCTTCTGCTGATGCGATCCACCCCCCATGGGCATCGAGCGATTCCTGATACCAGGATCCATATTGCCTTGGCACAAGTTCAAATGGGGGAAACACCGACTTTTGTTTGCGGTTTTCGGAATCGTAATAGTCGGATTCGGTCGGATAGCGGTCCCCGGCAAGGGATCGCCCGATCTTCATGGTTTTGGCGCCCAGGGGCATCAAAACCAATCTTTTCACGGCCGCTTCATAGGCCTCGCCGGTTACCTTTTCGATCACCCTGCCCAAAACGCAATACCCAAAATTGGAGTAGACATACTTTGCGCCCGGATCAAAATCGAGCGGCTTCCCCAGCATGTTGCGGATGATGACATCAGTCGTTGCGGGTGGTGGCGATTTGGCATGTTCGGCAAAAATGATCGAACGGAACATCGGATCAAACGATTTGCTCCGATCGAATCCGGCTGTGTGATGGAGAAGATGCTTCAGGGTGATTTTTCCCCAACGCGAATCCATTATTTCGCCATCGAATGGTTTTTGGCCAATGTGTTTGAGAACCGGATCATCTAGCTGGATCTTCCCATCCTCGGCCAGTTTGACAATCGCCATAGCAGTGACCGGTTTGGATAAACTTGCGATCCTTAAAAGCGTTTGAGGGCGCATCGGCTCCCCGGCCAGTCCCTTCTCCTCGTCCGGATTGACCGCCCAACCAAACCCCGCGGAATAGACAATCCGGTCTTCCCGGATGACCGCCAGGGTTGCTCCAGGGATCTTGTGTTCCTTGAGAAACGACTGCATCAAATTGTCAAAAGGCTCAAGGCGGGGATCGGGTTTGCCCACCCTGGGGAGATTTCCTTTCCCATCCTGGCCCCTAATATCAGAGATTCCCCCAAAAGATCCCAAAAAACAAAGCCAAAAAACAAAAGAACGGATCATTGGCAGTTTCTCCCGATGTCCTCCATCCTATCTGGTCCCCGATTGGAATAAAATGAAAACAACCGACCAGGAACCGACCCATGTTCATGTCCTTTGACCCGCTTTACTTTTTGTTTTTGGCCCCTGCGATGCTTTTGGGTTTTTGGGCCCAGATGCGTGTGAAAACCGCCTATTCCCAAGCTAGTTTGATCCCAGCATCCTCGGGTTACACAGGCGCCCAAACCGCCCGGCACCTTCTGGATAGCCAGGGTTTAAATCATGTGGCGGTTGAACCGGTCGCCGGTTACTTGAGTGATCATTACGACCCAACGAGTCGAACCCTTCGCTTGAGTGATGGGGTGTACGACAGCAATTCCATCGCCGCTTTGGGTATTGCCGCCCACGAAGCTGGTCACGCACTCCAACACGCCCAAAACGACCCAATGCTCATGGCGCGAAACGCGATTGTCCCCCTGGCAGGGATCGGCTCCAACCTTGGCTGGATCATGATCACCATTGGTTTTGCATTGGCCATGGCACATTCCCGGTTGGGTCAGCCGATTGCGCTTTTGGGAATCGCCATTTTTTCCATGACGGTGGTGTTTCAATTGGTCAATTTGCCGGTGGAATTTGACGCCAGCCGTCGCGCCCGCAAAGCCCTTTTGCAATACGGCCTGGTTCAACAAAGCGAAGACGCCCTTGTGGGCAATGTGCTTGGGGCGGCTGCCTGGACCTATGTCGCGGCGACTTTGAGTTCCGCTTCCCAACTCCTCTATTTTTTGGTTCGTCTGGCCATGCTGAACCAATCCGATCGGGACAGGGACCGTTATTAGGGTCCAAAAGGTTTAGGGTTTCCAGGGAATTCCCCTCCAGTCCCCCACGATCATTGACTCTCCATCGGGGATTAGCTTGAGCGAGCCTGCTTATGGGGTTATAATAATCTTGCTCCCCTTTTGTTTGATGCAGGTTTGCCCGGTCAAACCTTCCACAGAGGGGTCCATCGGATCCTCACCGGTGGTCAAAGCTTTCCCAGGTTGAAAAGTCCGAAGTGGGTGGCCCATGAATTCCCGGTCCCGTTTTTCGTTGGGTTGCGTGATTTGTGGCCTCATATTGGCACTTTGCGCGATTGGTTCCCCTGGTTTTGAAGCGACCCCCGCCCCGGCTGCAAAACCTGTGGCGCCAACGGCCCCGACGCCCCCACAAAAGCTCGAATACAATCGGGATATTCGGCCGATATTTGCCGAAACCTGCTTTGCATGTCATGGCCCAGACAGCGCCTCCCGCAAGGCGGATTTGCGCCTTGATCGGCGTGACGCCGCGATCCAATCGGGTACACTCGTCCCTGGCAAACCCGATGAAAGCGAAATCATCACGCGTCTTTTTGAGACCGAAGCCTCGAAGATCATGCCTCCCCCGGCCAGTCACAAAGTTCTCACTCCCAAACAAAAACAGACTCTGAAGGATTGGGTCGCCCAGGGGGCCGAATATCAGCTTCACTGGTCGTTCCTTGCCCCCAAGCCCCCCACTTTGCCTGTGGTGAAGAACAAAAACTGGGTCAGAAACCCGATTGACCAGTTCATTCTTGCGGGCCTCGAAGCCAATGGTCTCGCTCCCGCTCCCGAATCGGACAAGCGAACCATTGCTCGCCGCGTGAGCCTTGATCTCAATGGGTTACCTCCCGAGCCCGCCATGGTTGAGGAATTTGTCGCGGATACCTCTCCTAACGCTTATGAAAAATATGTTGACCGCCTTTTGGCCCGCCCCCAATGGGGCGAACATCGGGGACGCTATTGGCTTGATGCCGCCCGCTACGCTGACAGCCACGGTATCCATTTTGACAACTTTCGTGAAATGTGGAGCTATCGCGAATGGGTGATTCGGGCCCTCAACAACAACATGCCCTTCAACCAGTTCACCCTGGAGCAGCTTGCGGGGGACTTGCTGACCGATTCATCGCTCGATCAAAAGATCGCGACCGGATTCAACCGCTGCAATATCACCACCAGCGAAGGCGGGGCGATCTCGGAAGAATATCTGGTCCTTTATGCGCGCGACCGGACTGAGACCACCGCCCAGGTGTTCCTTGGTCTGACCGCTGGATGCGCGGTCTGCCACGACCACAAATTCGACCCCATCAGTATGAAAGACTTTTACTCCCTGTCGGCGTTTTTCAACAATACGACCCAAGCTGCAATGGACGGCAACGCCAAAGACACGCCTCCCATCATCCCTGTCCCCAAAGCCGAGGATCGCGATCTTTGGTCCAAGGTTATCAAGGATCTCGAAAGCGCCAAAAAGCTTGCGGCTTCGGGAAAAAAAGAGGCGCAACCACGCTTTGACAAATGGCTCGCCTCCGTAAAGGTTGATGACCTGCGCCAAAAACTGCCCACCAGTGGTCTTGCGATTCACGCACCATTTAATGAAGGAAAAGGTAACACCGTGGAAATCACGGTCGCGGGCAAACCACGCAAAGTCGAGGCGACCGGGACCACATGGGTGGCGGAAAAAGGAAAATCGCAAAAGGAACTTTCATTCAAAACTCCCGGAGGTATTTCCCTCCCGGATGTGGCAGATTTCGAGCGTGACCAGAAATTCTCTTTCGGTGCCTGGGTTTATGTTCCCCGAGGCATCACCTATGGCGCGATCTTCGCCAAAATGGAGCCCGCCCCCGCACACCGTGGTTGGGACCTCTGGTTTGAGAATGGCCGCATCGGCTCCCACCTCGTCTCCACCTGGCCCACCAACACCATCAAAGTCATCAGCAAACAATCGGTCAACCAGGGCACCTGGCACCATGTCTTCCTAACCTATGATGGATCTTCCAAAGCCGAAGGGGTCCGGATTTTCCTGGATGGCATCCTTCAGGAAACAGAGATAGCAAACAACACCCTGACGCAGTCGCTAAAGTCCAAAGTTCCTCTCCGCTTTGCCCGCCGCGATGTCGCCGAGGCACTCCCCAACATCCGCCTGGCTGATGTCCGGATCTATGACCGAACCCTTTCCACCGAAGAAGTCGCGAATTTGGGGAAACTATCCAAAGTGATCGAGCTCCTCGCCAAGGATGCCAAAGACAGAAAACCCGAAGAAAAGAACGAACTATTTGATTGGTGGATGGCATCGCTCGATGCCCCATCGATGGAAATAGCCAGGAAGGTCGAGTCTCTTGATCGCCAGGAAAAAGAGATCCGCGCCCGGGGTACCATCGCCCACATCATGGTCGAAAAATCGATGGAAGCCCAGGCTTTCATTCTGGCCCGTGGCGAATACGACAAGCGCAAGGACCCAGTCAAAGCTTCCACTCCGGAAGTCCTTCATCCCATGCCCAAGGACCTCCCCAAAAACCGGTTGGGGCTGGCCCAATGGATCCTTCAGGATGGAAATCCCCTTACCGACCGCGTGACCGTCAACCGCTTCTGGCAGGAAGTCTTCGGCAACGGCATTGTTCGCACCGCGGGCGATTTTGGCATTACGGGTGAGCTTCCTAGCCATCCCGAACTTCTCGATTTCCTCGCGCTCGATTTCCGCGACAAAAAGTACGACATCAAGGCTTTCTTCAAGATGATTGTCACCTCCGCCACCTACCGCCAGGCGGCACTCAGTACCCCGGAAAAACTGGTCAAAGACCCTGCGAACAAACTCCTCAGCCGTGGCCCCCGGTTCCGCATGGATGCCGAGATGATCCGTGACAATGCCTTGGCCTCGAGCGGTCTGCTTGTTCAAAAGATCGGCGGGCCAAGCGTGAAACCCTACATGCCCGAAGGTGTGTGGGAAGCGGTCGCAATGATCGGAAGCAACACCAGGGACTACCTCGCCGATTCGGGGGAAAACCTCTATCGGCGAAGCATGTACACCTTCTGGAAACGCTCGGCGCCTCCCGCAAGCATGGAGATCTTCAACGCCCCCAACCGGGAAACCTGCACAGTACGCCGTGAAAGGACAAACACCCCGCTCCAGGCCCTCGTGACCCTCAACGATGTGCAATTTGTGGAGGCAGCCCGCGTTCTCGCCCAAAAGTCGATCCTCGAAAGCGGCCAAACCGACACAGGCCGTCTTAACCAGATGACACTTCGCCTTCTGGCTCGCGAACTCAAACCCGCCGAACGAGAAGTGGTGCTCGCGGAGTTGAATGGTCTGGTGAGTCACTATAAGTCCCGCCCGGATGACGCGAAAAAGCTCATCACCGTTGGCGAATCCAAACCCGATCCCAAGGTGGATCCAGCGCTGTTGGCCTCGTGGACCATGGTGGCCAATTCGCTTATGAACCTCGACGAATTTTTGTGCAAATAAGAGATCCGCAGAAACCACCAGGAACCAGGATCATGAAACTCTCCAATATTGGACAGGAACTGACCCGCGAACGCGGGCTCAACCTTACCCGGCGAATGTTCTTCCAAAAGGGATCCAACGCCATGGGCTGGGCCGCGCTTGCGGGCCTGATGGCCGAAAACGCGAACGGGGCGGACAAACCCGCCGCCGGAAATGGCGACCCCGCTGCCTTGGCCGAACAGGCGATGACCCACTTCGCGCCGAAAGCCAAGCATGTGATCTATTTGCACATGGTTGGCGGCCCTCCCCAGATGGACCTCTTTGACTACAAACCCAAAATGGCCGAGTGGTACGACAAGGATCTTCCCGAATCGATCCGCCGCGGTCAGCGCCTGACCACCATGACCTCGGGCCAGGCCCGTTTCCCCATCGCGCCTTCCCGTTACAAGTTCACCCAAAATGGCCCAAACGGGATGTGGTTCTCCGAACTGCTTCCATACAAGGCAAAAATGGCCGGCGACTGTGCTTACATTCGCTCGATGAACACTGAGGCCATCAACCACGAACCCGCTATCACCTTCATACAGACAGGCAACCAGCTAACCGGTCGCCCGTGCCTGGGTGCCTGGAGCAGCTATGGTTTGGGCAGCCTAAACAAGAATCTCCCCACATTTGTGGTCATGGTGGCCAAGCCCACCAACACCGAACAGGTCCAGGCGATCTCCGGACGGCTTTGGCAATCAGGCTATCTTCCCGGCGAACACGCAGGCGTAAGCTTCCGCAGCGCAGGCGATCCGATCCTTTACATCAACAATCCCCCAGGAGTGGACAGCGCAACCAGACGCAAAACACTCGATGGGATCAAGCGCCTTAATGAAATGACACTGGGAGACCTGGGAGACCCCGAAACCCTCACCCGCATCCAGCAATATGAAATGGCATACCGGATGCAGACGAGTGTTCCGGAGCTGACCGATATCAACAGTGAACCGGAATCGACTTTCAAGCTCTATGGCGAAGCCGCCAAAAAACCCGGTTCTTTCGCCAATACAGCCCTCATGGCGCGAAGACTGGTGGAACGGGGCGTCCGCTTCGTTCAGGTGTATCACAACAACTGGGACACCCACGCCAATGTCGCGGGGCGACTGCCCGATCAGTGTCGCGATGTCGACCAACCTTGTTATGCCCTGATTCAGGATCTCAAAAGAAAAGGAATGTTTGAAAACACCCTGGTGATCTGGGGTGGGGAATTTGGACGGACGATCTACTCCCAGGGTGGGGTTTCCAAGACCAATTATGGTCGCGATCACCACCCGCGTTGCTTCACCATGTGGATGGCCGGAGGCGGCATCAAGGGTGGTGTGGTCCACGGCGAAACCGACGACTTCAGCTATAACATCGTCAAGGATCCTGTCCATCTGCGCGATTTCCACGCGACCATGCTCAAGCTTTTGGGATTCGACCACGAACGCTTCAGCTATCGCTATCAGGGCCTCGACCAGCGCCTGACCGGTGTCGAGAAAGCCAATGTCATCAAGCAACTTCTTGCCTGATGCCTTTAAACAATCGGACCAAAAAAGACTTTGGAACCGATATTGGAATGCGCAAACGAATAAAAAAAGGGCGACCCATTATGGGCCGCCCTTTTGCTTTTCGCAAAATTCCTTCACACCATAATTACGATTCTACTCGTAGTAATAGTCCACAAAACCGATCATCATCTCTTCCCAGGTCATATTGCCCCAGCGGATTTCCTTCTTGGGATCAGGATTGGCGGGGTTGCCCGCAGAGTTGTCAAAGTGTGCGGTGCACTCGATCGAGGCGCCAGCGGGCACCTTGAGGAATTGCCCAAGGTGATAGCTCTCCTGCCAGTTGAAGTCGTAACGGGGCACGCGGAGCAGGCTGGTTCGCTCCTTCTCGGAGGATACCAGGTCGATAGCAAAATCCTTGCCCCGCAGGTGCATGTGTGGGGAGTAGGAGATGATCACGGCGTTCTTGTCGAACTTACTGATCGATTTGACCTCGAAATTCGGGTCTTCAGGCGGAATACGCAAGCGCATGTTCGCAATGGAGCGGGTTCGAATCTCGTGTTTGGGCGCGTCCTTGGCATAGAGCACTCCAACACAGGAACGATCAACCGCTTCCTTGCCGTTGGGGGTGTAGTGCATTTCAAATAGCAATTTGGAGCCCTTGGCGAGTTTCTTGGCAGAGCCTTCAGGGTAAAAAATCGGGAAGTCCCCGGGCACATATGCGCCAAGCATCAAGGCGCCAAATCCATCCGGATTTCCACGGCGACCGCCTCCACCCTGAAACGCTTCAGGAAATTTCGCCCCTGGAGGAAGCACAAAAACAATAATGTGGTGGATCTGTGCCCGTTGATCGGGGCGCACTTCGACTGCCCGTACCCAGCGATCCTCGGTCACTTCATCCTCACCAAGAATATATTGGTAAGGCATTCCCACCGCGCCAAAGAGATAATGCGCAGGGATTTTAACTTCTTTACTCATGCGGTAAACCTGGTCAGGTTTGCCCATGCGCCAGCCAATTTCTTGAACCGGGGCGACGGGAGCCTTGGTCATATCCCCTTCAGGACAGTCCGCATCGATCCATTCGATTAGGGTTTTGAGCTCTTTTTCCGAAAGACGCCGATCGTTGACAAAATGCCCGGCGGTGTTATTCGCATGCCAAGGGGGCATAACCTTGGTTTGGACAACCTCGCGAATCATATCGGTCCAGGCAAGAGTCTCCTTGAGACTGGTTAGCGGAAAGGGACCCGCTTCCCCTGCCCGATGACATCCCTGGCACTTACCATAAATGATGGAGGCTACATCCCCGGCCCATGTCGGCGCGCCGAGAGCTGGCTTTTTGGTTTTGTCATGATGGGTAATCAGACAGCCTGCCGTTTTTGTCCAGGGATTTTGGACATCTTTTCCCTCGATTACACTCTTGATTGCGTCGACCAGCTCATTGGTCGTGGGCGATTTGCGCATCACGCCCGGGGCAAATTGATCATCGATGCGACCACGATAGCGAACCTTGCCTCCCGCGTCGGTCACCACCACGCAAGGAACGCGGTCCACTGCCAGCTTGCGAGTAAGGGCCAGGTCCTTGTCATGGAGCAAAGGAATTCCCAAAGCGAGGTCTTTGGAATGCGTCGCAACCTCTTCGGGGGTGATTTCATAAGTGGTGTCCACAGCAGCCCATGTCAGACCATCTTCCTTGAACCGCACTCCCATGCGCTGGATGCTCGGAACATAATTTTGACAAACAGGGCATTGAGGCTCGAGGAAAAAGAGGACCATGGCCTTTTTGCCGCGCAAAGCGTCCGCAAACACAAAGTCGGACTTGGCCGATGGTTCGGGAAGCTTTCCCTCAAGGATCGAGCTGCCAATTGGGGGTGCGGGATCGGCGGAGAAAAGGGGCGAACCACAAATCATTAAAGCCGCATAAACAAATAACTTGCGAAACATCATATTCCCTGTCCGTTCAAGAATATCGCTAGAGAGGTCATTTCTATTATCCACATTTCTAGCTGGCCAAGGAAGACGGAATCGGATCTTCACACACCTTTCTCATTCCTTCCGAAAATTCGACTAATTGTTGCGATCAGGATGGAAAAAACCATGGTTCCAACACCCAAAAACAGCCCGACCACAGCTCCTACCGCCGTTCCATACCGGACTGGATCCCAGTTTTCCTTGTTTTTGATCCATCCCAAAAACAAATCTGAAACAAATTCCGGCGAAATCGATCCGATTCCTGCCCCGAACAGGCCACCAAGCACCCCCGCCAAAAGCCCACCGAAAACAATCAGGCCAAACGACTGAAGGATTTTTGGCATGGAGATCTAACTCGCTTTCTGGATGATTGCGTCTTCGACCGGAAAAAAATATTCTCCAAATGTATCCGAAACCTTAACCCTTTGGCTCCGCAAGGCATTCGAGATATTTTTGCGCGGCGCCTGTGTTAAAGACAACCACTTTTTCGGCGGGTTTTATGGTCCCCGCCCTAACCAGGTTTAGCAATACTTCAAGACAAACCGCCGTCTCAGGACAAAGGGGCACTCCCTCTAGCGATGCGGCTTTGCGCATCCATCCCGGAATCGAAGCTTCCAATGCGGCGATCGCAGCGCCTCCCGAGGCCCGAATCGCATCAAGCATCATAAAGTCCCCGACCGCCGCGGGAACCCGAAGACCACTCGCGCAGGTTTGTGCATTTTCCCAGGTTTGGGCAAGTCGCTCACCCTGGCTAAATGCCCGGACAATCGGGGCGCAACCTTCGCTTTGACACGAATAAAACCGGGGCCGCTTTTCGCCTTCGAGCCAACCCAATTCGGTCAATTCCCCAAACGCCTTGGCCATCCCGACCAGACCCGTGCCGCCCCCGGTTGGATAAAGAATGACATCGGGAAGCGACCAGCCGCATTGTTCGGCAAGTTCGATCCCCATTGTCTTTTTTCCCTCAAGGCGGTAGGGCTCTTTGAGCGTCGAAAGGTCAAACCACCCCTCTTTTGCGGCGTTTTCGCGAACGATCCTTCCACAATCGTGAATCAGTCCATCAACCAGGGTGACATGGGCACCGTAAAGAAGAGCTTCGCGCCGGTTGATCACTGGGGTGTCCCTTGGCATGAACACATGACATTCGATCCCCGCGCGGGCGGCATACGCCGTGGCAGCCCCACCTGCGTTTCCAGCTGTGGGCAGAGCCACTTTGTTCACGCCAAGTTCCTTGGCCATGCTAATGGCAACAGTCATCCCACGACTTTTGAAGCTCCCGGTGGGAAGGATCGATTCGTCCTTGATAAACATCTGCTCGAGCCCGAGTTCTTTTCCCAATCGGGGACAGGCCAAAAGGGGACTGGCCGCCTCGCCCAAGCTAACCGGTTCGTTGGATTCGGCCAACGGGAGTAGCTCGCGATATTTCCACATCCCACCCTGGCGCCGGGACACCTCATCGCGAGTGAGCGCCTTTTTCAGCGCAGGGAGATCATAGCGGGCGACAATGGGGCGCCCTTCATGCGTGTTGCAAAGGGTTCCCTTGGCGATGCGGGTTCCGTCCCATGCCCCTTCCAGGTGTGTGAAAAATCGCGACATGAATTATCCAACCCATCTGTTGAACGGTTTGGACCCGGGCGTTTGCACCCGGGTCCAAAAAAAACAGAAGACACAAAACTCATAGAACGAAATTCCGAATCCAATTACATCCGGGCGACAAGTTCCTTGACCAGCACGCGCAGTTTCTTTTCCGCCGCAGCTGCCGTGGCGAGGATCTCATCGACATGGGCTTCCTCAAGGGCATCCGGCAGGCACATGTCGGTGATGATGGAAAAGCCCGCGACCCGCATCGCCGAGTGGACCGCCACAATCACTTCGGGGACGGTCGACATCCCGACGACATCGGCACCGATCCCCCGAAGGAATCGGTACTCCGCTCGGGTTTCGAGGTTGGGACCCGTGACCGCCACATAGACCCCCTGTTGAACAGGGAGCTTCTGTTCGACGGCGATCTCCTTGGCAAGCGCGATCAGCTTCTTGCAATAAGGTTGGCTCATATCTGGAAAACGGGGCCCAAGGCGCTCATCATTGGGCCCAATAAGCGGATTGCCACCGATCAGGTTGATGTGATCCTCGATCAGCATGATGTCGCCTTTGGTGTATTGCGGATTCATGCCGCCGCAGGCATTGCTGACCAAAAGGGTATCGCAACCAAGAGCCTTCATCACGCGCACGGGAAGGGTGATCTTGGCCAGGTCATAGCCCTCATAAGGGTGGAAGCGTCCTTCCATGGCAACAACTGGCTTCCCCGAAAGGGTTCCGACAACGATACGCCCCTTGTGGCCGGGAGCCGTCGATTTGAGGAAGTTGGGGATATCGCCATATTCGATCGAGGCATCGGCCTGGATCTCTTCCGTCAGGTTGCCCAGACCCGAACCGAGAATGATGCCGATTTTGGGGGAGAGCTTTGTTTTGGCACGGATGGCGGCGGCGGCCTGTTCCACTTGTTCAAAAAGGGTGGTCATGAAACGCGTTTCCACAAAGGGCAATTGAAAATGGGTTCGAGGCGGCAAAACGCCTCTTCCTGTAGGATAGCGATGGGCCGATGGTCCACCAATTCAACGGATATCTACTCAAGCGGCAGGCAAGCATGGCAGTCAACCTTACACCCCAATATTTCGAGGCTGAAGAGGCCTACAAAAAAGCCAAGACCCCCGAGGAACGGCTCGAATGCCTTAGGAAAATGTGGATTCTGGTTCCAAAACACAAAGCCAGTGAAAAGCTACAGGCGGAACTCAAAACCAAGCTGAGTGGCGCCCGCGAGGATGTCGAAAAAGAAGCCGCCAAGCCGAAAAAGGGTGCTGGCGCCGCAATAACCCGCATACCCCGCCAAGGGGCCGGACAGATCCTGATCCTTGGCGCGCCCAATGTAGGCAAAAGCCGCATCCTCACTCGCCTCACGCGCGCGACCCCCGAAGTCGCCCCCTACCCATTCACCACCCGCGAACCGTCAGCCGGAATGATGGACTGGAAGGATGTCCGGGTCCAGTTGATCGACACACCTCCCATCACCGCCGACATGCTGGAACCAGTGGTCTCGTCCATGAGCCGTTCCTGCGATGGCGTCGCGCTGGTGATTGATCTGGCCGATGATGACCTGATCAGCGCCACTGAGGCCGTACTGGAACGCCTCGCGGCGGTGAAGACAAAGCTGGTTGCCGAATTCCCCGAGGATGTGGAAGATCCCGGCATCGAATATGTCAAAACGATGATCCTGGCGAACAAAAGCGGAGCCGAGGACGCGGAGATCCGCCTCGACTTGGCCCGGGAGGCCTTTGGTTCCCGTTTCCCGATCCATGTCCTCGATGCCGAATCGGGAAAGGGTATCGAGGAAGTACGCGATCTGCTTTATCAGTCTCTTGATGTGATTCGGGTCTACACCAAACGGCAAGGCAAGCCCGCCGACATGGAAAACCCCTACACCCTGCCCAGGGGAAGCAGCATCACCGAACTTGCCCGCGCCATCCACCGCGACCTGGCCGAGACGCTCAAATCGGCCAAGCTTTGGGGCAAAGGGGTCAGCGACGGGCAGATGGTCCCCCGCGACCATGAACTCCACGATGGGGACATCGCGGAGTTGCAGGCGGGTTGAGTATTGTGCTCCGGTTAGTGGATCACTTTCCAATGGGCAATCCATACCCATCGGACTTGGCAAACAGTCTGAACAGAAAAATTCAACCTAGCTGAATCCCGCGATCGATGCGGGAAGGTTGGCATCGGCCGCAAACTCGCTTTGGGTGCTAGTAGCCTCGACAAGTCGGGTACCTGTGGGGTCGGGAATCAGGTTGATTGTCCGGATGATCCTTTTGGTCCCTTTCAATTGTGTTGTGAGCAGCAAGTCGCCCGTTGGTGTGGCGGTGGCTCCCGCACTCACACCTCCCTGATAGGTTTTTTCGTAAACGAACAAATTTCCAATATTGACAAATTTTATATCTTGCATGTCATCCATGGAGGTAGTCATGACATGGGAACCGGAAAGAGTGGATGTTGCGTCCCAAATGGAAATGGCCGGGCCCCCGCCAGCACCCGCTGCGACGATAATACGGCCTGTCCCGCCCGCTTGGGCTCCGAGGGTTCCCACACTCACCGTGATTCCACCCAAAAAGTTCTGGTCAAAACCATAGTAGCTCGACACACAGGATAAATTCAGCCGAGCCCCATCCATCATCGGCTCATCCATAGGATTGGCCGCTGGATTGGAATCAAACGGTTTGTACAAATCATCCTTGAAAACCTTGACATTGGGGCCTCCTCCGAAACCGGGACCTGTGATCACGCTGATTCGTCCCGATAGGTCCACCAATCCGGCAGCCACGGAAACGCCACCAGCAAACGACTTGTCATAGGCGTAAAAACTGGCAAGCTCAACATTATCCATCACGCTCAAAGCCCGTACGCGGGGGCCGCCTCCTTTGCCCGCGCCAACAATCAGGTCGTCGCGTGTGTCCCCGTCAAGGTCACCCAAAGCGACGGAAACCCCACCGTTAAAAGCACTGTCAAAGACAAACCCGTTGAATAGGTCCTCTGTGTAGGCTGATTTGCCGCTGAGAATGCGGACCCTGGGACCGCCGCCCGCCTGCGCCCCAATCGCCAAATCGGGAATCGCGTCACCATCCACATCGCCGATGGCGACATTGGCCCCGCCACCAAATCCGGCGAATGGCTCAAATTCCCGGACGATGGAGCCATCCCTCCTGTCCATGATCCGGACAATGGTTTTCCCATCAATAACCGCCGCGTTCGCAACAATCTCCTCTGCCGGAATGGTTTTTACAAGCATCATCATCCCCCCATCCTCATGGATCAGGTTGTGACAATGCATGACAGCCGTGCCCAGATAAGGATCAAATTGGATCCTCAAATGGGTGATATGCTGCTGGTTCGCCGGAAGGTTGGGATTGGCCGCGTCGATGTAAAAAGTGTCCTGATTGAAATTGTGGGGCGTGATATCCGTTTCCACTCCATCAATGATCTGGAAATCGCGCAAATGGATATGAATCGGGTGGACAATCGGATCCTTGTTGGTGATGACCCACTCCTCGAGATCACCCACCCTCGGCTTAAACACCGCGGGACCGGGAAAAGCCTGCCCGTTGACCATGAACACGGAGGGTTTGCCGGGCGTTCGCAATGTGGAAAATTCGACACTGCGAATCACATCCGGAATGGCGTCCTTCAGGCTGACAAACGGGTCGCTTGTGCTGTTGAGGGCCAGGTTTTTCCAATCGGTCGGTGTGCCGCCGGTTCCGTGGCCCAGGATCCTGCCAAGGTAATGATAATTGAGCACAACCCCGTTGAAATTGGGTGTGAGCGATGCCAAAGCGAGCGTTCTGCTCTCCCCCTGGGGAGGGGAAGAAATCACCGTGAGAACCCGCTTGCCGGGCGCATGGGCGTTTCGTTCCTGGCCGAGGGTCTCGGTGAAGGTGGCGCCATCCTGACCGACGAAAAAGATTTCCTGATTCGCGGGACTGACCCGGTTCGGGTCCTTGTTTCCCAAATAATTCCATTCCGATTCGGGCTGATCCGGAGGCGGAACAAATGTCCTGAGAAGGTCCATCGGGGCCGCGTTCAGGAATATGTATAGCTGGTTGTCGGCCGTGGAAACGATGTCCGGATTGTATTGCCCGTTGATCGTATATTGGTAGCCCGTGCTGTTGGTCTTGTTGAAAACATCCAGATAATGTTCGCCGGCAATTTCCACAATATTTTGCATCTGCATAGTCATCAGCTTGACCGGAAGATCCTGGATCCGGGCGGATGAATTCGTGTCGACCGTGTACACGTTGCCGTTCGCCGCGCCGATCACAAGCATTCCGGCCATTCCCCGGTAAACCTGTTCGCTCACCAGGCCATGATCGTGGGGATGATACCAGAAAACACCTTCGTTATGATCCCTTGGAATGTCGACTTCGTACTGGTTCGACATTCCCGCCGGAATATTCAGCAACACATTGTCCGAATTGCCTTTGGGGGAAACCGTCAATCCGTGAAAATGGATGTTGGTGTTTTCGGTGACATCGGTTTTTGTCCCATTCAGACCGACAAATGCCATATGTTGAAGATCGTTTTCAAGAAGAATTCTCAGCCTGTCGCCACGGTTGACATGGAGGGTCGGCGAGGGGTAGGTGTCCCCCGCGCTTTGGCCGTTCGACGAGGTTCCATGAAGCAATGTCCAGGAATAGGTCATAAAGCCATGAACCACGGTCGCCACCCCGGGCAATTCGGGATGACCGGGCTGGGGTGTCTCGATGGTTTGGGTCGATTCATGGGCGCGAAAGACAATATCCAGAAGACCATCCTGGCTGGAAAGGGTGACGGGCTCGGCAAAAAGGGCAGGATTGAACCTCGACTCAAGGATCTCAAGCATCGGCTTCCGGAATTTGCGCATCAAAATATCCTTGATTCATTTTCGATCAAATGGACAAAACCTGTGGTCACCCACAAGGGGAAATCAATCAACCGACACCACTTCGCCACCGGCCCGGCTCGTCATGGCGGTAAGGGTTTCCGACGGGATGGATGCGGTGATCGAACGGACTGATCCATCCCCGGCAAGCGCCTGGAATATATTGCCGCCGATTCGGGATTTGGGACCGATGCAGGCCGAAAGGATCTTCCCTTTCTGGCTGGCGCCAAAGCGCGTGTAGCGCCCGACATCCAGAGCATAAGGCCACGAATAGTGGGCATCCCGCCAGGTTTCTCCACCGTTTTCGGTGTATTGATCACTCTCGGCGATCATCCAGCTATTCGAAGTTCCATCCATCACATCCGAAATACGCACAGGCGAGGAATAAAGCCTCATGCCGTAAGCTCCCGAGGCGGGGTCCCAAGCCACCCCCTCGGGAACGAGGATTCCGGTGAAGTCCTGGTTTTTTGGGGTTGTGGGAAAGTACCATTGCCCAAGCCCTTGAACAGAAACGGGATTTGCCGGGCCTGGTCCCAAAAGGGCCGAAAAATCAATTACTCCCGCCTCGCCACAATTGGTGTTGAACACCCTGATTTTGGCGCCGACAATATGCTCTTCCTGGGCCTCAGGAGGACAAGCAAGACAATACTGATTATAAAGATCCGCCAATGCCCCTTGCTCAATGTGCGGAAGGATACTGATGGCCCAAGATTGCGGGCGCGCGTAATCCACGCCCGATCCGTCCACATGGGGAACGATCCCCTTTCGCACGCGTCCCGAGGCAAAGGGAAAAGACCCTGTCAAATCGTGGTGGCTCATCATGGCCAACCCGATCTGCTTGAGACTGTTCTGGCACTGGGCGCGGCTTGCAGCCTGGCGTACTTTTTGCACCGCAGGCAATAAAAGCCCCAAAAGAACCGCAATGATGGCAATCACCACCAGTAGCTCAATCAGGGTAAACGCCTTGCGTCCCGTCATCCGTTTGCCATCCTTTGAAACTTGCCTATCAAGCAATTTTCCCTTTCAGGATTCCCAAACATCTGCGTCAATTGGTTCCGGCCACACTTGCTCCACCCTGAAATTTCAGGGTAAAGGGTGCAAATTCCTCAACGAGCGTGGGCTGTGAAGCTCCGGGAAGGAGCGAAAACCTTTTGAACCGCGTTGGCGAACCCTTGGCCGTGCCAGCCAACAAGTCCGAACCATTGCTAACGGCTACGGATCCAACCTGAACGCCTGACGATTCGGAAGGTGTAAATGCGTAAAAGCTCGTCGCCAATTCGAAGTTCAGCCCGGGCTTTTCCATCATACCCATTTCCATCCCCGCCATTGCCATGGATTCACCGGCCGCCATCACTTCCCAAACCGTAATCCTTGAATTGGTGCGCATGGCCCCTGCGATGATCCTGTCAAAGCCTCCAAGTGTGGCCCCGGAATTGAGACCCGTGGCAACCTGGACACCTCCCAAATAGCTTGCCTCAAAAGCCAGGAATTGACCCGTCTTTTCAAGCATAATCTTTAGCTCACCCGGGAGGACAGGGGTTTCACCAATGTTGTAAAAGTGGGAGTTCTGCCATGTACGAATCTGGGGCGCCCCTCCCGACCCCGGCCCGGTCACTAACGAATCAAACCCTGAACTGTCAATTTGTCCCGTTGCCACGGTGACGCCCCCGCGGAATCCGGAATCATAGGCAAAGAATTTGGTCATCCTGGTTCCGGTTCTGCCATCAAAAATGGCGACAGCAGGACCGCCTCCGGCTCCGGCTCCGACGGCAATGTCGTCATAACCATCACCGTTGAAGTCCGCTCCGGAAACATTGACCCCGCCAAGAAATCCAGGTTCAAAAGCAAAGAAATCAAAAAGG
>CAMBMH010000008.1 GCA_945868575.1 Singulisphaera sp. GP187
TACCTATAAAGAGAATTCAATCTTAAAAGATTTAAAAAAGAAGACACAAAAAAGCAGAAAAAATAAACCAGATCCAATTTCAAATAAATGGAAATTGACAAAATAAATATAATTAAAAAACCAATAATCTTAAAATTTGGGACCTTGGGTAAAAGAAAAGACGCCGCAGCACCTGCCAAAATGTAAAACCAAATTTCATACGAAAGAGACCAAAGCGAGTTATTCCAGACAAATACCCCGCCATAAACTCCCTGAAGCCCAGCCAGATTAACAAAGAAATTTTGCGTGTCAAAACTTTTACTGGCAACAAGGCCTGAAATCAAAAGAATTGGAAAATAGGGGACATAGATTCGAAAAAAACGATCAATAAAATAACTCGACAGATTTAAATTTCCGGAAACAGCCCTTTCAATCAGTTTGCCCCCCACAAGCATGCCACTAAGGGCAAAAAACAGCACAACCGCCTCGTGCCCAAGCCTTGATGCCGCAAAAAAAAGGAAGGTGACTATATTTTTGGAACCCGGATCAAGCATTCCATATTCGACAAAATGTCCTCCCCTGATATGGCAAAAAACTACCGAAAAGGCGGCAAGAAACCGCAACCAATCAATCCAGAATAAGCGTTTGGATTCCATGAACAGGTAGACTTTTGTTTTGGCTATAAAACGGATTCAGAAAAAATCAGGTCCAACAGCATTCTGAACCCATTTGTTTTTTAGCATTCAATCCTGACTGTTTCCATGGCCACCCACCCATTTCAGAATATTTTCAAGGCGACAAAGGTTCCGGAACCACTAGATTTTCCCGGTGCCCTCCTTTGGTATTTCTCCACTTCTCCGGAGCCTTTCCCCATGTTGCCCCTGCTCTTCCGTGTCCCGGTCTCCCGTGCCAGGGTATTGGCCTTGGCTTTGTGTTTTGCGTTGTGCTCCGGTTGGGCCACCGCCCAAAAACCCGCCGCAGGCCCCAAAGTCCCCGACAATGTGATCTTTGAAACAGGCATCGAATATGCCAAGCCCTCGGGCGCCGAACCGCTGCACCTCAACATGGCCCGTCCCAAAAACGCCGATGGCCCACTTCCCGCCATACTTTGTATCCACGGGGGCGGCTTCCGCGCGGGCAAACGCGATAGCTACGATGGTCTTTGCATCAAGCTCGCCTCGGAAGGCTTTGTCGCCGTGACCATGACCTATCGCCTTTCCCCCAAGTACAAATTCCCCGCGGCCGTCGAAGACAGCAAGGCGGCCGTTCGTTGGCTGCGCGCCAACGCGACCAAGTACGGGATCGATCCCAACCGGATCGGCGTGACGGGCGGATCTGCGGGTGGTCACCTGGCGCAGTTCCTGGGAGTGACCTCAGATGTGCGCGGCTTTGAAGGCGACGGGGGCAATCACGAACAATCGTCCAAAGTCAACTGCGTGATCAATGTGTACGGCCCCAGCGATTTCACCAAATCCTATGGCAAAAGTGTTGATGCCGCCGAAGTGCTTCCCCTGTTCCTGGGTGGAAACCTCCAGACAGCTCTCCCCGCGCACCTGCGCTCAAGCCCCCTTTACTGGGTGACCCCCAATGCCGCGCCTACCCTTTGTATCCATGGCACCGAAGACAAGTATGTCGCCCACGAACAGGCGGTCTGGATCGTTGACAAGCTCAAAGCCGCCGGGGTCGAAGCCGAACTCCTCACCCTTCAGGGTGCGGGCCACGGTTTCAAAGGCGAAGATGCCCAAAAGGCGGACAAGGCCCTGTTGGACTACTTCAAAAAGCAGTTGAAAGCGGACAAATCCGCAAAGTAAACCAGGCAAATAAACAAAGTCGCCTTTGACTTCCCCAGTAGGGTCAAAGGCGACTTTTTGTTTGTATCAACAGAAATCTATTGAGTGGTCTTTTTCCGACCGGCTTTGTCCTCGTATCGTTTAGGCCGGATCGACCAGCTTGCCCCCATCGGCCAAAACCTCACTCAGCAACGGCGCGGGTTTGCCAAATTTGCTCCGGTATTCTTCCCTTGAGGGGACCAGACGCACCTGAACCTTTTGGTCATGATGCAGGGATATGTCGGCCAATTTGTGATCGAGAAACGGATTGCGAAAACGATCGAGCACTTCGTGGGCAAATTCCAGAGGCTTGTCGACCCGTCCCTCCAAAACCGGAACGACTTCGGTTTCCAGCAGTTTGGTTAGCCAGGGGCCAAGTGTCGCATCATTGACCGCGTCGCGGACAATCTTGAAACCCTTGGGCCACGACCGGATCAGAAGCGCCGTGTGGGCCCCGTTCAAAAGCCGGACTTTCCGCAGGAAATAAGGAAGCACATCCGGAGTCCAGATGATCGAGGGGTGCTCGATCCAGCGGGGCGATCCGGGAATTTCTTCGATCGCAAAAAGCGCATAAGGCTCGCAGGCGATCAGCATCGGATCCTTTTCGAGCAAAGGATGCCCCGCCGGAGTGCCGGTCACGATGCGATCGACCAGCGTGTTGTGCCAGGTGCACTTGTTGGCGACATAATCGACCACCGCGCCATCAAGTTTCCACTCACGGGCCAAATTGATCACGATCTCCCGCAGAATCCGCGCATTGTTTTCGCGCAGCTCGCAAGGGACAATCGCCAGGGGCGCGGCGCCTGCTTCAAAGCGCCCGCGCAGCACGGCAAGGAGCTTGGCGGGAAACGATTTTGGCGGAGCATCCGTCGGTTTGTCCTCCGGGGAGAGCTCATAGCCCGCTTCGGTGGTGTTGGAAAGAATCACTTTCAGGTCGTGGCTTTGCGCGACTTTGAGGATCTCGTTCCATTGGGTTTGCGCGACCAGGGCGCGGGAAATGCTTTCGCACTCCTCAAGGCGCTCGACGGTCTGTCCCTTTTCAAATCCCCGGACCAAAACATGGTAGCGCCCATGATTTTGGGTCAGGCCAGCGGCCCGTTCGCCTCCGGTCGATTGGACCAGCACAACCTTGCCCACCGCCTTGCCCTCCGCCTTACCCCCCTTCTGGCCGGCCTGGTTGGCCTGGTGGATGAAGAGATCGGCGAACGCGCGCAGGAACCGGCCGGTGCCAAATTGAAGGATCGTTTCGGGGAGGCTCATTATGCTTTCCTCAGGCTGATCAGGAGAGGATGGCTTTCGATTTTGACCTCGGTCTGGTGGCCATTATCGCCGTGGGGCGCGCTGGCCCACGAGGTGGTCAGCGTTTCGGCGGCAATTGTTTCGCCATGGATTTTGATCGACTCGGTCAACTCGACAGCGGGGCTGGAAAGGTGCAGTTCGATCCGGTCTTCCAGTTGTAGATTGGCTTTCTTGCGAAGCTCCTGGACATTGCGGACAATGTCGCGGCTGAGCCCCTCAAGCGCCAGTTCCCTTGTGATGCGCCCATCCAGAGCGACCTGCGTATCCCGGTCGGCGACGCCCCCGAAACCTTCGGGCGCCTTGAGCTCGACCAACACATCCTCAGGGGCAAGCTCAAACGATTCGCCTTCGATTTCAAAGGCAAACGGCACACCCGCGGCGACTTTTGCAGAAAGCGCGAGCGGATCGGCGGCAAGAATCGCCTTTTGCGCGGCGCTTAGCTTTGCACCCATTTTGGGTCCAAGCGTGCGCATGTTGGCTTTTACCGCAGCACCCAGCAGTGTTCCCGAAGTCTGGTCGTGGACCGAAACTTTCTTGACATTGAGCTCTTCGGTGATCTGGTCGGGGAAGCGGGTTACCGCCGCCTTCTCGGTATCCGAGGCGCACTGGACCCGAAGTTCGGCCAGGGGTTGGCGGACTTTGATCTTGAGACCGTTTCGCGCGGAAAGTCCGAGCGAGATGATCTTGAGCAGGGAGTTGATTTGCGCCGAAAGCTCTTCGTCGATCAGGTTGGCATCGGGTTGGGGGAAGGGTTCGAGATGGATACTCGATTTCCCCTTGGGGCAAAGGTTCTGGTGCATCGCATCGGTGATGAAAGGGATCATCGGCGCGCAGATACGCGTGATGGTCACCAGCACCTGATGCAGGGTCTGATAGGCGGCGTTCTTGTCGGCGCCCGCGCCCGCCTTCCAGAAGCGCCTCCGGTTGCGACGCACATACCAGTTGGAAACCTTGTCATCGACAAACGATTCCAGCTCGGCGCAAAGCTTGGCAAGGTCGTAACCCTTGTAGGCTTCGTGGGCCGTCTGAACCAGCTTTTGAAGATCCGAAAGGATCCACTTGTCCAGATCGGTCAGCGATTCCCGGCCGACAGGGGTGCCATCGGGATCGTAGCCGTCCAGGCGGGCATAGTTGCAGAAGAACGAGTAGGTGTTCCACAGCTTGAGGAAGAAGCGCGCGCGGACTTCCTCGGCGGGACCGGGGCCAAAGTTGACATTATGAGACGGATTTTGTCGGCAATACATCCAGCGGACCAGGTCGGCGCCCATCGGGGGATGGGTTTCCATTTTCCCCTGTTTGCCCGCAATCTGGTATCCGTTGTCGGCGGCCCCTTCGAAGGGGATCGAATTCCCCTTCGACTTGTGCATCTCATCGCCGTTCTGGTCGCGAACCAGTGCGTGACCCAAAAGGGTCTTGAAGGGGGCGCGGCCAACCATCATCGTGGACATCGCCAACAGCGCATAGAACCAGTTGCGGAACTGCCCCGGGAAGCACTCGGTGATGAGGTCGGCGGGGAACCACTTTTCCCATTCGGCGCGATCGGTGTTGTAACCCATCGTGGAGAAGGGGACGATCCCCGCGTCCAGCCACGGATTGCCTACATCGGGGATCCGGGTCATGATCTTTCCGGTCTTTTGGCTTTTGATCTTGACCATGTCGATCCAGGGCTTGTGCAACGAGCGACCCTTGATGTGCTCAAGCCCCTCGACAGCCCGGGCTTCGAGCTCTTCGCGGCTGCCGATGACTTCGAATTCGCCTGTTTCGTGATCTTCCCACACCGGAAGGGCCAAGCCCCAGAACCGCTTTTTGGAGATCATCCAGTCGCCCATGTTTTTCAGCCAATCGAGCTCGCGCTGGTGGCCAAACGAGGGGATCCACTTGATGTCATCGCAAACCTTCATGATCTCTTCGCGCCACGACATCCCGATGAACCATTCATCAACCAGACGGAAGAGGACCTCGGTCTTGCAGCGCCAGCAGTGCGGGTATTTGTGTGGATACTTCTCGGTGGCGAAAAGCACGCCGCGGCTGGTGAGGTTGTCGATGATGAAATCGGTCGTTGCCGATTCCGAGGCATTCTTGCCATCAAGGATTCCGAAACCGGGCAGGAAGCAGCCGAACTCGTCCAGAGGCGCAATGCCCGGAAGCTTTTCGTTCTGGCCCAGGACAAAGTCTTCCTTGCCGCAACCGGGAGCGATATGGACGATCCCCGTACCCTCGGTCTCGCCGACTTCTTTCCAGGCAATGACCCGGTGAGCCTCCTTGGCGGATTGGGGCGTGGCATAGCCCCGCTGTTGGGCGACGCGAACCAGCTCGTACGGAAAGCCGCCCGCCGTGTTTTGCGCTTCGAGGTCGTCCCAGGGGCCGTCATAGGCCCAGCCGATCATTTCGGCGCCCTTGAGCTCGCCCAGGATTTCGGCTCCACCTTTTTCCTTGAACATCTGTTCGAGGGTCTTGAGACGGGGAACCCCTTCGAGCCATTCCTTGCGCTTGAACTCTTCGTCAAGACGCTTGGCGGTGTAGGCCCCCTTGGCCAGATAATAGATCTGGTCGCGGTGCTTGATCTTCAGATAAGTAAGCTCCGGATTGACCGCGGCCGCGACATTGCTCGAAAGTGTCCAAGGCGTGGTGGTCCAGGCCAACAGGAACGCATTTTCCTCATTGCGCAGGGCAAATTTTACAAACAGGGCCCGGTGCGCCACCATCTGGTACCCTTCGGCCATCTCCATTTGGCTCAGGCCAACGGAACAGCGCGGGCACCAGGGCATCGCGTCATAACCCCGAAATACCAGACCCCGCTCGTGGCACTTTTTCAGAAACGACCAGATCGTGGTGTTGTTGACCTCGGACATGGTGAAGTAGCTACGGCGATCGTCCGGGTTTTTCGCCCAATCTTCCTCCTTGTCCCAATCCATCCAATAGCCCAAGCGAATCGACTGCTCGGTCTGGACTTTGGCGAAACGGTTGACTCGCTCCTTGCAAAGGTTCACAAACTTGTCGATCGAGGCGAACTTGTCCCCCTCGACCAGGTTTTCGATGTCGCGCTTGGAGCGGAGCTTGAGCTCCTTTTCGACCTCGACCTCGACCCAAAGCCCCTGGCAATCGAAGCCGTTTTGATACCTCAGGTGGCAGCCACACATGGCGTGATAGCGCTGGAAGGCGTCCTTGTAGGTCCGGCCCCACGCATGATGCACGCCCATCGGGTTGTTGGCGGTGATGGGACCGTCCAAAAACGACCATTTTGGCCCATTGGCGTTCTGCTTGCGCAGGGTTTCAAAGGCTTCGGTATCCTGCCAATGTTTGAGGATGCCCCGTTCGAGTGCGGGAAAATCGACCTGGGTATCGACCTTGGCAAATGTCATGGGAACAGCCCGCCATCCATCCAAACAGACATAAGAATCCACGGAACCGCGCCAAAAGGCCGGATCTCGTCCAGAGAAGATTCTAGAAAATGGGGAGGAGGGCGCGACGGTTTGGTCAAACGGGGCCGAAACGGGAGCCCTAATAATCGGAAACCGTGGGCCAGAAAGGTCAAAACCGTCTTAGACGAGTTCAAAGTTCGCCTCTTGGGGACCAAAACTTTCCTCTTTAGGGCCAGACTTTTCTCTTTGGGAGGCCAAATCTTTCCTCAGGGAGACGCAAAACCTCTGCCGGACCCGTTTTTTGACCGATTTTACCTCAGCGCACAAGCATCCACCGCCCACCAGGGCAATCTTGTACATTTTTGACCGGGGACCCGATGCAAAAAACCAATTTGGACACCAAATCGTCCCAAGGGACCCCCGATCGGGGCCGACTGAAAATGGCGGTCCTTTTGTCGGGGTCGGGCACCACCTTCCAAAACCTCCTGGACCGTATAACTCCTGGCAAGCTCGATGCCCGAGTGGTTTTGGTTCTTTCCGATCGGCCCGGAGTTTTAGGCCTGGAGCGCGCCGCCAAAGCCAACATTCCCCACGAGGTGATCGACCGCAAATCCTTTTCCTCGGCCCAAGCGTTTTCCGAAACGATGTTCGAGGCTATTCGTGCTTCCGGGGCGGATCTGGTCGTGTTGGCCGGATTTTTGCGACTTTTGCCCATTCCCTCCGATTTCACCCACAAAGTGATGAACATTCACCCCTCGCTGATCCCATCCTTTTGCGGAAAGGGATTCCACGGGCATCATGTCCATCAGGCCGTTCTGGACGCGGGCAACAAAATCACAGGCTGCACGGTCCACTTCGCCGATAACGAATATGACCATGGCCCGATACTTGTCCAAAAAGCGGTCGAGGTCGCCGAAGACGATACAGCCGATTCCCTGGCCAAACGGGTATTCGCCGTCGAATGCGAAGCCTATCCCGAAGCGATCGAAGCGTTCCTTGAGGAGCGAATCCGGGTTTCGGGCCGCACCGCCCGGATAGTTCGCAACAGCGACCACGCAGGATGGGACGCGTAATGGAACACGCAATAGGTGAACTCCCCTGGGAGGCCGTGGGCCTTGCCATAGGAACGCTTTTGGCGGGCTTTATCAACGCCCTTGCGGGTGGCGGGACGCTGCTCACCTTTCCGGCGCTGATGGCGTTTACAAGCGGTGTCGGCGCCAACTGCACCAGCACACTGGCGCTATTGCCCGCGGCAATGTCAAGCTCACTTGCCTATCGTAGGGAGCTAAGCGAGGATCGGGCCTGGCTTACATGGCTTGCCCCGATCAGTCTGGTGGGGGCGATCATTGGCGGGCTATTGGTGATTCTTCCGAGCCCCGAACATTTTGACAGGATCGTCCCTTTTCTGGCGCTGACGGCATCGGTCCTGTTCGCGCTCCAGCCTCTTTTGGCTCCGCGCATCGCCATGGCCGAGAGCGCGTCGCGCAAACCCCCGCTGTGGGTCCTTTTTAGTCAGTTCCTGATCGCAATTTATGGCGCCTATTTCGGAGCCGGTATTGGGATTATGATGCTGGCGCTGTTGGGTTTGTTACCCCTGGGGGGGATCCAGCGCGCTAACGCCCTCAAGATTCTTCTTGCCGGGCTGATCAATCTTGTCGCCTCGCTTATCTTTCTTGCCGGTCCCTATCTCTTCGGAGTGGAGGCGGCGATCCGCTGGGATCTATTGGCCCTCATGGTCCCGCTTGCCATTTTGGGGGGGTACATGGGCGGGTTCTTCGGGAGAAAGATCCCCAAGCTCTACCTGAGGATTTTTGTGTTGATCGTCGGCTTCGGCCAGACCATCTGGTTTTTCCTCCGGATGGGGTGAGAATCGGGCCCTTTTTTGCTCTTTTCTCTCCTCGGATCGCTTGTGCCAAAGATATAGCCCCTCGACCTTGGTCCGTGCCCAAGGGGTTTTCCTCAGGAATTTGAGACTCGACTTGATGCTCGGTTCGTGGTTGAAGCAGTTGATCGAAATCTGATAACCCAACTCCTCCCAGCCAAAATGCTCGACAAGTTCGGTCAGTATTCGCTCCAGCGTGATTCCGTGTAGCGGGTTGTTTTTCTGGGGAGTTTCCATCGGGTTTCCTGAACGGTAATGGTTGGGGAAGGAATTTACCCCAGTGAATTTTTTGGGTTTGTTCTTTGATTATTCACCCGAGAGCTTAAGCAGGTTCTCAAGGATTTGAGGCGACACGGCGAACGCCGTTCCGTGTCTGACTCCTTTGGGGATCTGTAACGATGAAGTGATATCCCGCCAAGTGACCCCATCGGCGCTCTCCGCCGCGCCATAGTGCCCTTTGGTGTAGCAATCGTAATAGAGACGCCAGACCTTGCCCACCTTGAGAACCGTCGGCCCTTCGACCCAATCGCGATCGAGAATGGATCCTGTCGCAGCGGTAAAAGGCTTGCCGATTTCGGTCGTGGTCGTCGCATGGAGGGTTTTGTGCCCCGGGCGTTCGTCCTTATAGATCAGGGTGATTTTGCCATTGGCCTCAAAGAGGGTCCCGTCGATCGAGTTGTATCCCGGGTTGAAAAGGACCTCGGGTTTGGAAAAGGTCTGGAAGTCTTTGGTGGTGATAAAATAAGGGCGGTGGTTGTGATCGCCTCCTTTTTCGGTTTCGGGAAAACGCCCGGCGACGGTTGTGGAATAGACGATCACAAAACGCTTGGTAGGCGCGTCATAAAAAAGATCAGGCGCCCAGGTATTTTTCGCTCCGGGAGTGTCGGCGTTTACTGGAATGTTATTGTGAGCGGTCCAGTGGATCAGATCTTTGGACGAAGAGTATCCAAATCCTGTGTCCCACCACCCCGTACTCCACACCATGTGAAACACTCCATCGGGCCCCTGCACGATCGACGGATCGCGCATCAACTTCTCCCCCACAACCGGTTTGGTTAGCGGCTTATCCTGGTTGAGCGGTTTCCAGACCAAACCGTCCTTGCTCCACGCCAAATGGAGCCCATCCTGCCCGTTGTCACGGAAATAGCTGAAGAGAAACGGTCCATTATCTGTCCCAGATTGGGGACCCGACCCATTTGCGGAAAGGGTATCAAGACAAAAGACACAAAGTGCAAAAACAAAAAGGCGCATGAATATTGCCTTGCGTCATGGGAATTGGTCGGGGGGCCAATCCGTTGCTTGGGAAAGAGGGTAACCAAGAGCCTTTGGGAGTTATCACGGGTTCCCCCAACATTCCAAGGGTAGAAGCCCGGATTCATATGCTATCTTTGGATAAATTCGATGTCGCGCAGCGGGGGAAGTTCGGCTCCTTTGGGATGAAATTCCCGCAACGGTTTCAGATAATAAAAGAAAAAGGAGCCTCCCATGCGAATGCGATCTTATGTGGCGACCCTATTGTTGGTTGCGGGAATGCATCCCCTTACGGGCTGTCAGGCTAACACGGATGGTGATGAAGCCATGAATTCGATCAAAGTCGAAGCCGATGCCAAAGAGGTCGAAAAGGGCCTCAAGTACAAGGACATGGTTCCAGGTGATGGCGTCGAAGCCAAGCCCGGCATGGCCATCACGGTGCACTACACCGGCATGCTCATGTCCAACGGCAAGAAGTTCGATTCCAGCCTCGACCGTGGCGAACCTTTCACCATCAATCTCGGTGCCGGCGAAGTCATCACCGGCTGGGACAAGGGGCTGGTTGGCCTCAAGGTTGGCGGCAAGCGCCGTCTCTATATTCCAAGCGAAATGGGCTATGGCGTTCGTGGCGCCGGTCGCGATATTCCGGCAAATGCCGATCTCGTATTTGATGTCGAATTGAAAAAGGCTGAAGGGAAGCCCTGGGAAGAGGTCAAGGTTCCCGCCGATGCCGTGAAGACCGCCAGCGGTCTGCGCTATGTCGACACCAAGGCAGGCACAGGCGAAACCGCCGTCGCAGGCAAAAAAGTCACCGTTCACTATCTGGGCGTTCTCCAGAAGAGTGGCAAAAAGTTCGATGCCAGCCTCGACCGCAACGAACCCTTCCAGTTCCCCTTGGGCGGTGGTCGCGTGATCAAGGGTTGGGACGAAGGCGTCGCCGGAATGAAGGTCGGCGGCAAGCGGACCCTCTACATCCCCGCCTCCCTGGGCTACGGCGAGCGTGGCGCCGGTCGCGTGATTCCTCCGGGCGCCGAATTGGTGTTCGAGGTCGAACTGCTTAAGGTTGACTAAAATCTCCGTGAATCAGATCCCGAAAAGGGTCGATTCACAGTTTAGTGGCAAAAACTTGGGGCGTTGCCTTTGCGGGCAGCGCCCTATTTCGTTAGGCAGTTACGACAAAAGCGCAGAAGCCAACGCCCATTACCCTTTGGCGGCTTCCTCAAGAATCGCCCATGTCGAACCGGTTCCGATCCGGTTGATCCCCAGGTCCAGCAAGGCAACCGCCTGGGCAAGATTGCGCACGCCACCGGATGCCTTGACGCCGACATGTTCGGGGACAGATTCGCGCATGAGTTTCAGGTCATCGATGGTATACCCCGCGGTCGCATAGCCGGTCGAGGTTTTGACAAAATCAGCGCCCGTCGCCGCAGCAACGGCGCATAATTTTCGCTTTTGTTCATCGTTTAAAAGACAGGTTTCCAGGATGATTTTGAGTTTGGCGCCTGTGCGGTGACAAAGCTCGGCGATGCTTCGGATTTCGTCGGCGACTTTGGTCCATTCAGCTCCAGCGACCCAGCCCAAATTGGCGACCATGTCGAGTTCCCGAGCTCCATCGGCAAGGGCCTGGGCCGATTCTGCGAGCTTGATCCGGGGGTGCATTCCCCCCTGGGGGAAACCGATCACCGTGCTGGCGACCACACCCGATCCTTTGAGAATTGCAGCCGCTCCCAAGACCATCCATGGCTTTACACAGACCGAAGCCAATCCCGCGATCTTTGCTTTGTGACAGGCGTCTTCCATATCCGCTGTCGTGGCCAGGGGCGCAAGAACCGCATGGTCAATGAGGGGAGCAAGTCGCTTGGAGAGAAGCGTGGTCATGACTTTTTGGCCTGTTGTGTTTTCCTGGGCTTCAGGGTTTAGTGTAGTTGTGCGCGATATTCCGACCCTTCAAGGGATTTCCATGGCAGGGGGATCCGAAAAGCGAGGGACGGGTGGTTCAACAAAGGCGCCGGGATCGAGGACTCAATTCCTGGATCACCTTTCGTGTGGTTCGTGATTTTCGTGGTTAATTGGGGTTTTTCCTACACAGGCGGTTTGGAAAATGAGGCGACCGGCGATTTATCCGTTGAGCTGGGAGTAGAACTTACGAGCCCGGGCCAGAAGTTCGTTTTCGGTTGTGTGGTGGGCATCCACAACCGCGCTGGTGACGATTTTGGCCGCGATTTCGGGATGATGCGATTTGAGATTGCCCAGAAGTTGTTCCATGGCGCTTCCTTCGCCTGTGCCGCTTCCAAAAACAATAATTTGATCGGCGCCCTGAAGGGTTTTGGCGACCGATTCGTAATAGCTTTTAGGTTCGTGGTGCCGCTTTCCATCGTTGGACTGGCCCGAGATGTGGGAGTGAAGATGACTGCGGTATCCATGGGGATCATAGGGTTCGATCTTTTGGGGCACAGCATCCTTGACCTCGGCGCGATAAATCTTCGCCTCGTGGTGGTCAATTACAACGAGCAGATGAAGAGGAAGCGTAACAGAGGTCGACATGGGAAGCTCATTTCCTGAATTTGGCACTTTTTGGGATTGGGACCAGAGAAAGGTTGGGGAGGAGGGATGACGCGGATGGTGAAGTCGGTCCCCTCCGAAAAAATCCTCGGGCCTGCGGCAAAAGAACCGAATGGCCCCATGTTCCCTAAAGGAAACCTCCCGAATTGTAACGGCGGCCAGGGACAGGGGTGTTGCCGGATTGGGAATTTGTGCAGGTTTTCAATTTGTGCTTGGTTTGGACCTCGGTGTGGACATGGGAAGAAAATTTCCAAAAGGATCCCAAAGGAATTCGTCGTACGGGTTTTGCAAAACCTTGGGGGGTGAGGGGCCCGATCGATGTGGGTGGGCCAAGGGATTTTTGGTATGGGGGATAAGCAGCTGTGGGGTCTTGGGGTGTTAGTTTGGGTAAAATGGTCATCCGGACTCTGGATTTTCGCATTCGTCAATCAAACCTTGCTTTTCCCCCAACCAAAATCGGTGTAAGATAGTTGTTTGAGGCTTTTGGATTCGGGACCATCCCGTCTCCCCACTCAAACACACACGGATTCGGCATGACGGGCACCCTGTTGCTATTGGCTTGGACTCCCCCGGTATGGCTGGTGGGTCTGCTCAACCTCGGTCTTTGGATCGTTGGCCTTTTCCTGATCCTCATCATCCTGCTGCAAAGCGGTAAGGGTGGTGGGCTGGCTGGTGCCTTTGGTGGTGCTGGCGGTCAGAGCGCCTTCGGCAGCCGCATGGGAGACGAATTTACCAAAATCACGCTGTATGTGGCGCTGGTTTGGTTTTTGTTGCTAATGTTGGTGATCAAACTCGCCCCGCAAGCGGTCGAGGCGACTGCTCCCGCACCAGAAACCGTGCAGAGCACCGAGGGGGCTCCTGCAGGGGGCGCAACCGAGGGGAATCCGCTCGGCTTGCCTGGTCTTCCCGGCTTGCCTGCTCCAGAAACTCCAGCGGCACCAGCTCCCGAAGGCAAATAATTATTTTTTTTATCGGCTTTCGGAGTCCCGCCCTTGCTGCGAAGCATGACAGGATTTGGCGAGGCGTGTCTCGATTGCCGGGGGTGGCAGGTTCGTGTCGAGATCCGCACGGTCAATAATCGCCATCTCAAAATCAACCTAAGGGCGGACGAATCGCTATTGGGTTTGGAGGCGGAAATCGAGCGGTTGGCCCGTGGATCGCTCCTTCGGGGAACGGTGCAGGTTTCGATTGATAGCGTCCGGCCCAGCCGACCAGATGCGTACCAGATCAATCGGGTCGCGCTCGATTCTTATCTGGGCCAGGTAATCGAAGCCATGGGTGGCCGGGTTCCTGATCAGAGTATCGGGGCGCTGATGGCGGGAATTTTGGCACTTCCGGGAGTAGTTCCCGAGCACAGCAAACGGGCTACAGGCGGCAGTCACGAAGAGGATTGGCTGGTTCTTAAGCCTGTGATTTCCGAGGCCCTTTCGCGTTTGGGCGAAATGCGTTTGCGCGAAGGGGCAAATATGTCGGTGGAGCTGTTGGCAATGTCCAAACAGGTCCGCGGACTGGTGGAAAAGGTTCGGCAACGCGTTCCATCGAGTCTTGTCCACCACCAGGAGCGGTTGCGTGACCGGGTCAATCAGGTCTTGTCGCTTCATGAACCATTGGTTCAGGTGGATACCTCGCAACTGGCCCGGGAAATCGCTCTTTTGGCGGATCGGGTCGATATAAGCGAGGAGATGGTGAGGCTGGATAGCCACCTTGATCAGTTTGACGCGATGGTTGGTCCCCAATCGCGCGAAGAAGGGGTTGGTCGCAAACTGGAATTCCTGATTCAGGAAATGGGGCGCGAAGCCAACACGATGGGGTCCAAGTCGCCTGATATTGATATCAGCCGCAGCGTGGTTGAGATCAAATCGACGATGGAGCGGATTCGCGAATTGGTGCTGAATGTCGAGTGAGTCAAAGGATTTGTCGGATTTGGGCACGGTTGTGGTTTTGTCGGGACCCAGCGGGGTAGGCAAGACAACTGTGGCCAACCGGCTTTTGAGCCTGGGTTTGCCGCTTCAGCGGGTAGTGACCACAACCACGAGGCCCCCCCGACCGGGCGAGGTGCACGGAGTTGACTACTACTTTTTCAGTGCCGCAGAGTTTGATGCCGCCCTCGAGTCGGGTGAATTCCTCGAGTGGGCGGAGGTTCACGGAAAGCGCTACGGGACCCGGTTGGGTTCCGTGCGCGAGGCGGCCCGGGGTGGTCGCGGGGTGCTTTTGGTGATTGATGTTCAGGGGGCCGAACAGGTCCGCGAGCGTCTTGCCAGGACACATTCGGTGTTTCTCCTGCCGCCTAGCGAAGAGGCGCTTGTGGAGCGGATTCGCGGGCGACAAAGTGAGACGGAAGAATCCCTGAGACGCCGACTCGAATCGGCACGAGGGGAAATTCCGAGGTCCAGGCTGTATGATTTCTGTGTAGTGAACGAGGATTTGGACAGGACCGTGTCCCTTCTGGGCAACCACCTTATGGGTTTGCTCGGGTTGGAAAACCGGTCCTCTTGAGGGGTGCGTCTGATGCATGATGAACTGAAAGAAGAAGCCATTGTCAACAAGGTTGGCGGCCGCTTCAAACTGTCCACACTGATCCAAAGGCGGATGGTGGAACTCAACCGTCCCGGAGCCAAGCCCTTGGTCGACATGAGGACCCACGACAAGATGGCTATCGTGATCCAGGAAATTCTCCAGGACAAGATCTATCTTGACAATAGCTCAGCTGTGGCCCACCGGAACATGTCCGCGACCGAACAGGCACGCCAAGCGATGGCGGGCGATGTTTCAGGGGACATGTAAACGGACTCAAGCGCCCTTCTTTCCTGTGATTTTTGATTCTCCAATGTCTTTTTCCCGGAGAGATCGCCTTGGCCGAGAGTCCTTCTTCCCCCAATCGCTGGGACACACAGGAACCTGAGTCGACCTATCAGTCGCTGAACATACTCAGCGTGGTAGGTTTGGTTGTGGGTTGCAGTTTCGGGCTTATAGTGCTCGTGGGAAGCCTTGCGGCATTTTTGGGAACCACCCCTTTTATTCTCCCGTTGTGGGCAGGTGTGTTTCCATTGGTTGCGGTGCTGGCGGGTTGGATCGCGCTTGCCCAGATTCGCGACTCGGCCGGGGCTTTGACCGGCCGGGGTTTTGCGTGGGCCGGCATCAATGGCGCTGTCATAACAGGTCTTGTCTACTTCACCTATTTCATGGCGAACAACCTCGCTGTGCGTCAGCAAGCCCAGGATTTCGCGAACGACTATCTTTCAACGGTCGCCAAGGGGCAGACAGAACTATCGTTTCTTTACATGCTCAAGCCTGCCGAGCGGCCCAATTCGCGGGATGTGTCGCGCATTCGTCCGATTATCGAAGTGAACTACAACGCGGTCCAAGACCTTGGGCAGATGGGCCCTTTTACCCAATACCAGCTTGAGTTTTATGTTCGATTGTTGACACTTTTTGGGGAAAAAGCTTCCTTTAAAATGGTGAAGGCGGGATTCCCGGACTTCGAAGAGGGTGGATATGTCGTACCCCTTATGTACGAAATTAGCACCGACGCGATTGTCCTTAGCATCAACATGCGCGTTCACTCGACCAATACCGCCAAGGGGCGGGAATGGTATCTGATGCCCAAGAGTGTTACCAACGCCGAAAGGATCGTGCTCCCCGCGGGAGAAAAGCTGGAAGCCCAGGCTAAAGCCGCCGCCAAGGCTATTCAGTCGTTCCAGAAGCAATTGACCAGGATGAAGGTGGGTGGACCTTCGTGTGATCCTGATTTTGATGGCGCTTTTTTGGACAGCGTGGCGGGTGTTGGCTTGACCAAACCGACCACCGATGCCCAGAAAGCTGATTTTGCCATGAAGCGTGATGCCTTTTTTGGTCCCGCTGATGGAAAGCCCGGGCGCTTCCTCAAGCCTGCCAACGAATCGTTCTATTGCGACGCCAACTTCAAGGACAAGCTACTTTCCGAGATTAACAAAGCTTGGACCGTCGGATCGGGCTACTATCCCTACATTCCGAGCTGGTTCAACGCGGTCACCGAATCGGGGGTTCCCTTCATTCGTGAAAAGGACGGCGAGCTGACCTACACCACGGATTGCCAAATCGGGTTTATTCCTCGCAGCGTGATCAATGGAAAACTGGTGCTCAAAGCAGCCAAAGGCGCCGATTCCCTCAAACCCGAATCGTGGCGGATTGCTTCGCTTGAACTGGTTCGCGGTCGCAACATGCCCCGTCCCTCCGAACAGAAGCAGTAGGATTTCAGAGGCAGGGATTTTAGGGGGCCACCCCGAAACTCTCCCACCGGGAAAACCAAAGGAACATCCCCATGAAGAGCATTGTTTTGGGTGGGGGATGTTTCTGGTGCATAGAGGCTGTGTTCGAGCAGATCCAGGGCGTTTTGCGGGTGGTTTCGGGTTATGCGGGAGGCAAGCCCGATCATCCGACCTATGATCAGGTTTGCACCGGCAGGACTGGCCACGCCGAGGTCATTCGGGTCGATTATGATCCCGGGGAAGTTTCCCTTGATCAGATACTTGATGTCTTTTTTGTGATCCACGATCCCACCTCCCTCAACCGCCAAGGCGCGGATGTCGGCACCCAGTATCGCTCGGTGGCCTATTTTGCCGATGCCTCCGAGGAAAACGCGATCCGCGAAGCGATGGATCGTTGTCATAAAGCAAAGCATTGGCCCGGGCGCATCGTCACCGAAGTCTCTCCGTTGCCTGAGTTTTTTGAAGCCGAGGCGTATCACCAAGGCTATTTCCGGGAACATCCGAATCAGCCGTATTGCCTGTTTGTTGCCGGTCCGAAGGTCGCCAAGTTTTTGCATCAATTCCCTGAACTTGCACGGGAAGCCTAGGCTTTTTGCGGACCTCGCAGGTTGATTCAACCGATCCATGGCCGTTGTCCGGGGTCGATGGTTTGCGAAAGCAATTTTGAAATAAAAAAGGCCTGGGAAAAGGGTTTGTCCCTCTTCCAAGGCCTCGACTTTTGCCTTTTGTTCCGCCGGGTTCCGGCAAGTCTGATTCAAGCCGGATTGCCCGTTTGGCCAATTGCTATTTGCGATCCTGAAAGGTTCTTAGGCGCCAAAGCGTTCTTCAATCGCTTTCCAGTTGACAACCTTCCACCAGGCATCGACATAGTCCGCCCGCTTGTTCTGGTAGCGGAGGTAGTAGGCGTGTTCCCAAACATCGACGCCCAGAAGAGGGGTCTTGCCCACCATCAGGGGGGTGTCCTGGTTGGCGGTGCTGGTGATTTCGAGTTTGCCTTGGTCGAGAACAACCCACGCCCAACCCGAACCGAAACGGCCAAGGGCCGCTTCCTTGATCTTGGCCTTGAGGTTATCGAGGCCGCCAAAGGTGGAGGTGATGGCCGAGGCAAGGTTGCCTGTGGGTTCGCCACCGCCGTTGGGGCTCATGATGTTCCAGAAGAAGGTGTGGTTGGCGTGACCGCCACCGTTGTTGATCACCTTTTGACGAATGGCTTCAGGAACATGGGCGATCTGGCGCATGAGTTGATCGACGGGCAGGGCAAGCAAAGAATCGTGGCCGGCAAGAGCGGCGTTGAGGTTGTCCACATAAGCCTTGTGATGGCGGCCGTGGTGGATTTCCATGGTGGTCTTATCGATCGCGGCTTCCAGGGCGTCCGCGGGATAGGGAAGGGGGGCCAGCTCGAAAGGCATGGTTTTGCTCCGTTGAAATCTCCCACCGTCCGCCAGGTCACCCCGGCCAAAAGAAAGCGATGGGAAAAAACAGGTTGTCAAGTCTTTAGTTTAGACGAAAGTGTGAGGATTTTCCTACCCACTATTTGGTCGCTTGACATCTTCTCAACCGACACGAAAGGCGAATCGGCGCCCCAGGGGACTTTGGCGTATCCTTTCGGCGATATTTTCCAGGCCAACCATTCCCACTGTGATCCGCGGCCCCAAACCGCCTCCGGGAGGACCGCCTGTCTTTGGAATCTCGGGCAGGAGCATCATGGCTTGGCAAAGCTCGCGTAATCCCCAGGGGTCGGTTTGTCGCTCAAGGCGAAGTTGCACCAAATTCGGCCACCACGACGCTCCGCAGATCCAGCGTGCCGCCTCTGGTCCCAGATTCCGGATGACCAGGTGACGAAGCCGGGGGAGTTCCCTTCCCGCAAATACGGCCCAATCCCCGTCGGTCCACATCGCGGTGCCGAGGTCGAGGCACTCCAGCTCCGCAAGGATAGGGTGCATAAGGAGTTTGGTTGGATGCGGTGCTTCCTCATGGATATCGGGATCCTCATGGATCGCCAGGTCCCGGATTGGATGTTGTGCCATCCAGGAGTCCGCATGGTCCACAAGGGCCGAGGTGTGACAAATCACCCTTCTTAAAAAACCGCGATGGAAGTGGTAGTCGAGCACCTGCCCGGCGAGGTCCCCTGCCCAGCGTTGTCCATTGGCATGAAGCAGATCGGACTGGTGCTTGAGGCGGGATTTGGGAATTTGTCCTTTTGGCTGGTTTTCCAGCTCAATTTGGAGTCGAATGAACTCGGCGCGTGCGCCATCCTCACCCTCGATGAAATCGGCAAGGGCCAAGCGTCCCGCATCGTCATAGGGGACCTCTGGACCCGGAACTCCGCGATTCGTTTTGTCCGATGTTGAAACCATGAAACTTCCAACCATGGGCCTGCTCATATTCTACCTAAAGGATTTTCCCTTTTCGCGAACGGTATTTTCACGGGGCGGATTTCCGCGCGAAATCCCTTTCGGGCACTCTTTTTTTGGGCGGTTCCTTTCCTCCTCAAGGGCCGATTCAGGTCATGACTTCCTCCAGACACCCTTTGCGACAAAAAGGTAACGAATTACCCAAGGGTTTCCAATGACCAATAGCAAATCAAAGCCTGAATCCTTGTCCTGGTATCGACTCCTTTATGTGCAGGTCCTGCTTGCGGTTGCGCTTGGGATTTTGGTGGGCGCGCTCTTTCCCGACGCGGGGAAATCGCTCAAGCCATTAGGTGACGCTTTCATCAAGTTGGTCAAGATGCTGATCGCCCCGATCATCTTCTGCACGGTGGTCCATGGTATTGCTTCCATGGGCGATCTGAAAAATCTGGGGCGGGTCGGGGCCAAGACTCTTTTCTATTTCGAGGTGGTATCCACCCTGGCGCTTCTGATCGGGTTGGTGGTGGTCAACCTGCTTCAACCTGGAAACGGAATCAGCTTTGATCCCGAAAAGCTTGACGCGAAAAAGGCGATCGAATTTGCCAAGCGGGCCGAAACCCACAGCACCGTGGAGTTTCTCCTGAACATCATCCCCAACTCTTTCCTGGGCGCGTTCGCGACAGGCGACTTGCTCCAGGTGCTCCTTCTTGCGATCCTGACGGCGTTTGCCTTGTCGGGACTAGGCGAGCGGGGAAAGCCGATCCTTCATGGGCTGGAGCGAATTGCTGCGGTATTCTTCGCGGTCATGGCCATCGTGGTCCGCGTGGCTCCGATCGGGGCCCTTGGTGCGATGGCGTACACGGTGGGGGAGTTTGGACTCAAAGCTCTAGAGAATCTGGTGTTTTTGATGGTGGCTTTTTACATAACGGCGGCGGTCTTTGTTTTCGGAGTTCTGGGTCTGATTTTGAGAGGTTTGGGATTGTCCATTTGGGATTATCTTGTCGCCATCCGAGAGGAAATTTTATTGGTTTTGGGAACTAGCTCCTCCGAAACCGCGCTTCCGGGGTTGATGCAAAAAATGGAAAAAATGGGTTGTTCCCGCTCAACGGTCGGCCTGGTCATTCCGACCGGCTACAGCTTCAACCTGGATGGAACGAATATCTACCTCACCATGGCGGTGATCTATCTCGCCCAGGCAACAGGCACCAAACTCGATCTTTGGCAACAGCTCGGAATTCTTGCCATTGCCATGCTCACCTCCAAAGGCGCAAGTGGTGTCACGGGGGCCGGATTTGTCACTTTGGCGGCGACGCTCCAGGCCGTTCCGGGCATTCCGATTGAGTCGTTGGCTCTTCTTGTTGGCATCGACCGCTTCATGAGCGAGGGGCGCGCCATCACCAACCTCATAGGCAACGGTGTCGCGACCCTGGTGATCAGCCATTGGGAAGGCGACCGACCCCAACTTAGGCCTACTCCTACCTCCAATCCACCCATCGATTTGGGTGAACCAGACCACCCGAAGGATTGACCATGGATCGCCGTGAATTCTTTGCCCTTTCAGGGATGGGCACAACGAGTATACTGATGGGACAGGAGAACTCCCCCATCGATATAGGTCGTATCCGCTCTGATTGGTTGGCATTATTGGGCCCATTCCCTGAAAGGGTCTCTGATCCCGAACTTTCCATCCGTGAAGTCTTTCAGGATGAAACCCATCTTCGTCATCATGTAAAATTCCGGTCGGAAAAGGACGATTGGGTCACCGCGTGGCTCATGATTCCCAAAAAACCCCGGACCGCTCCGGGAGGCAAAGCCGCGCCCGCCGTCCTCTGCATCCATCCCACCACAGGAGGTACCGGCAAGGACCGCGTCGCCGGTCTGGCGGGACTCAAACCCGGTTCCCCTCCTGACGTCTCAGACAACAGTCGCGCTTATGGCCTTGAGCTGGTTCAAAGAGGCTATGTGACTCTTTGCATCGATCTTTTGACCGATGGCGAGCGAATTTCTCCCGGACTCGCCCCTTATGACAGCCGGGCGTTCTACCAAAAACATCCGAAATGGTCGATGGTGGGAAAAAACCTTTGGGACGCGATGCGTTCGATTGACTTCCTAATGACCCGACCCGAGGTGGATCGCGGAAGGATCGCCTGCGTGGGGCACTCATTGGGCGGCCATTCGAGCCTGGTCACGGCCGCGTTTGACGGACGCGTGCGCGCGGCGGTCTGCAATGGGGGCGTCTATGGGTGGATGCGTCCGGAGGATCACTGGGCCCGTCCGGGCGGTTATGCCAAAATCGTCATCGGGGAAAAAGCGGCGGCTGGCGTGGGCCGTTATACCTACATCAAAAACTTCGCGCCCTATCTCAAGGAACTGAACAAGCCTGTTCCTGTCGATTTTGATGATTTGATGATGATGGTCTGCCCAAGGGGATTGTTTGTATCGGGCACAAACACCGAATTCAGGCAATACGACATGGAGACCAAACTCGCACGCCTCAAACAACACTACTTCGAAGTGTTGGGAAACATTCCCGGGCGCCCGGACACCAAGCAGTTCCGCGGGGTCTCCTATCCCGGTGCCCACGGATTCCCGGACGAAGTCCGCAACAATGCCTGGCAATGGCTGGACGAGGTGCTTTAAAGGTCCACAAGTATCATTTTCGTCTCTTTTCCTTGATCCATTTCGCAAACCATTCACTTCACCGCTGGGATCCCCGTCGGGGCAATCACCCTTCCTACTTCGGGCCATCCGTCCTTCCAATCGATTTCCCGGATCTGTAATGTTGGCCTACCCTTGTTTGTTCCATCATAAAAGTGATATCCCAGATAGGTTTTTCCTGCGGATTCGAATAGACAGTTGTGGCCAGGCCCATGGACATCTCCTTTGCCCGCCAAAATTTCCGATGCACCGCCTTCGGTCATCGGCTTGCCTGTTTTGTCGACATAGGGGCCCATGATTTTTTTTGATCGACCCACCATGATTCGATAGTCGCTTTTGATCCCCTTGCAGCAGTTGTCATACGAACAAAAAAGGTAAAAATATTCGCCTTTCTGATGAATCCATGGGGCCTCGATCGCGGCTTGTCCCGGGCGTGATGCGATGTTGTAAATCGGCCCCTCAATTGGTCTACCCGCCTCGCTGTCCAGTTGGCATATCTTCAAACCCGACCAGAACGATCCAAAGGACAGCCAAGGCTTCCCCTTTTCATCCAGGCAAAGGTTTGCATCGATGCAGTTGTAGTTTTGCCGTTTTTCGGAATGGATCAAAAGACCATGATCAAGCCATTTGTGTTTGGGATTGTCCGGATCAAGCGTGGGGTTGGTGGCATGACCGATGGCCGAACGATTGGAGCCAAAGGTGGAGACGCTGTAATAAAGGTGGTACTCCCCATCAAAAAATTGCACATCAGGCGCCCATGTATGCCCCTTGTATCCAGGAACCATTCTCATGGCCCATGCGGGAGGCGACTGAAAGACTTTGCCCGCGGGTTGCCAATCGATCAGGTTGTTGGACCGTTGAACCTTGATCCCCACACCCGTGGAAAACAGCCACCAGGTGTTTCCCTCCCGAATGATGCACGGATCGTGGGTTCCTCCCAGACTCATGGGCGGACTGGTCGCGGGGGTTCCAGGACCGGTTTGCACTCCCGTTGAAGGAACATTGCCGGTGGGTGCGCCCCCTGTCGGTGTTCCCGGGGGTTGAGCCTGGCCGGGCGCTCCGGCAAGAATCATGAAACATACAAAAGGGGTCATATTTATGCTCTTTGATTTGGGGTAGGCGAGGAATCGCCATGAATCGACGATTCGGCCTTGCGCAGATCGGCGGTGGGATCTCCCGACAAATCGGCGCCCAAAAAGGATCGGGTTTCCGGAAGGGTCAGACGAAAGTCCGCCTCGGGACAAATCTGTACATGAAGATCGCTCGCCGAGCAATCGAGCAGATGCCCGCCGGCGAGTTTGTCCTCGGAAAGAAAGTGGAGATGATACCCCGCGACAAGCACCGTCGAGAGATAACCAGGCGACCAGAAACCCACCAGCGTCCCCCGGATCGTTTTGAGGGGGAATTCGTGTTGGTGTGATGCCGCCTCGGCCAGCGGGCACCCTTCCTCGGTCGGAAATACCGATCGTGTCAACACACTCTCAAAGCTCCCATCGATGCGGATGGCATAAAAGATATTGTCCGAGGTGCGCAACCGATCCAGACGGGAGCGGAGTTGTTCAAAGCTGTTCACTGGCCCAATTTTTTTTACCCCGGCGCCAGGAAATCGGGTGACCATGGCATACGGTGTGCGAGTTTCCAGCGGAGGGATCACGACCTTCCCATTGCCTCGAACCTGATAAAAAACACCGTCAAAAGCGACCATTTCCCCATCGAGGCCATCAAAGGTTCCCAGTCCAAAATCGCCATGTTCACGAAGCGAGGCAATCGTTGTGTCCCCCTTGTAGAGCCCATGAACCAGTGCCCCTGCGGTGGATACCTGATAAATGGCGCTGAGATCGCTTTGCAGGTGCTCCGCCAAAGCCGAGGCGACCACCTTGCCGATAGATTGTCCCGTGACGCGACAGCGGTCCCAAAGGTCACGGGCCAAAGACTCGGGAATGGAACAGGTAAGCGATTGCCAATCCCGGCTTCCTTCGAAGGAAACTACGGGTTTGGGGGAATCGATTCCTTGCGTTGGGGACATTGGCCGTTTCATCCAATTTTTGCTTCGTGAAAGCTTTGGGAGCGATCCCCCAATCCGCATTTTACCAGATAACCTGATCGAGGGTGTACAAAAGGCCAAACAGTTTGGTCCGGATCCGGAGCCTGTTCTCATACCCAAAAGCGGGGCAATTCCTATCCTGTCCGCACCCCCTTTTTGTTTTACCTCAACAGGAGCCCTCCCATGTTTGCCTCCCGGTTACGCAAAGCTTTTGCCTTTGGCCTTTGTCTTGTTTCGTGCGGAGTGGTTGCTCAGGCCCAGGATGCCAGCCCACTTTTCAATGGCAAGAATCTTGACGGTTTCTCCATCCGTAGCGGCACAGCCACCTACCGCATCGAAGGCGATTGCATCGTTGGCAAAACCGCCGAAGGATCAGGCAACACCTTCCTGACGACTGACAAGGAATATGTCGATTTTGAATTGACCTTTGAAGTGAAAGTGGACGATGCGCTTAACTCGGGCGTACAGATCCGCAGCCACCTTGCCCCAAGCGATGGCTTCCAACCCAAGCTTGGCGGAAAGCTCCCCAAGGATCGCCTTTATGGTCCGCAAGTGGAAATCTCAACCGATGGGATGGCTGGTCGAATTTATGACGAAGCCCGCCGTGGCCGCTGGCTTGACACCAAAGAACCTACCGCTGAAACCAAATCTGCCTTCAAAAAGGGTGAATGGAATAGCTACCGCATCGTGGCCAAAGGCGACCGGATCCAGACTTTTGTCAATGGCGTTGCCATCGCCGACGCCACCGACTCCGAGGATGCCAAGGGACATATCGGCCTCCAGGTCCATGGCATTGGCCGAGGCACCGGACCTTACGAAGTTCGCTGGCGCAAGCTGATGATCCGTGAACTGGGCAAGGAATAATTGGACTTGTTTCGGTTCGGCGAACGATTTCAACTGTAAACACAAACGGCTCCCCGTTCGATTGGGGAGCCGTTTGCGTTTACATTCATTCGAGGACAAACCCGGAAAAAGCCAACCTTATCCCTACCGCGTCCGGTTCCAGGCCAACGCCAAAGGCGCGGCGGCAAACGGAAACACGACCATCGATAACAACCCGGAAACCAGGAGGAAATAGGGGGTTATGCCATGGTTATTTGTGGGCAAAGGCAGGCCGTTGGAAAATTGCCAGCCGGCAAGTCCAATCAGTCCCGTCAAAACGATCCCGGCCACGATGGCATGGCGGGGCACCACCATGTTTCTTCGGAAAGCCACTCCCCATATCCCGATGGTCAAAAGAAAAAGGGCAATCCCAAATCCTGATAGCGCGCAAAAATAAAATAATTCCGCGATCCATTTTGAAGTTATATTTCCGATGGTTGTAAAAACGATCAACCAGCCGCAATAGGCGCCCCCCAGGATCTTCATGTGGATTGTCCTTCCTGTGAGCGAAACACAAAGCGCGAAGGTCATCGCTGCCCAGGCCGCAAGAACAATTGCCGGAAAGTACCACCAGGGGAAAAGCTCGGCCGGATAACTTTCCCCCGCGAGTTTACCGCCCCACAAAACCAGGGAAAAGATAATCGCCCAGATCAGAACCCCAAGGGACAATGATTGGAACGCCGTCCGCAAAAGGATGCGGGACCAAGGAACTGTGGCAAGTGGCTTGGTACCCAGGAATTGGCCCATTATTGACGCATCCGACAAACCCATATTTCCAAGAATCAGTCCCGAACACATTCCGGCCACGGAAAGTAACCACCCTTCGACACGAAGAACCTCCAGCAGAGCGGTGATTTTTCTCTCGGAAAAGAGCCAAAACAAAGGCGTCAAGGGCACAACCATTCCCACTATGACCGGGAAAATATACCCCTTGAGATTCCATTCGTACCACGATTGCGCCTGAACGGCATTCCGGAAGGCCTTGGTCGTCTTGCCAAAGAGGTCCTGAATCAGATTCGATAAATAAACTATTAATGAGGTCTGGATTTCATTGCCACAGCGGCTTCGATAAATGGCATACATTCCGATCCAGTAACTCAATGTCATTGCAAACGCGAACACAAGCCAATCCATGGGTGTGACTGTGGTCCAATATTGTGTCGGAAGTGAAAAAATCGGTCCGTGACGACTTTTGACCCAAAAAGATTCCAGCGTCAGCGTCAAGATCATTGCGGGCAGCATCAGGAGAGATTTCTGAAACAGGTTCATCATCGACTGGAAATTGGCGAAGATCATGCCAAACGCGAGAGCATTACCAAGAAGGGGCCAATTGAGACCAAAAATAAGGTTAAGAATCCAGATGGAAAGGGCCGTTTGCCCTATGACCATAAGTGTGGCAGGGACCATCTGAATCACCATGATGGCCCGGTTGGACAACGGGAGCACATAAAGCCGCGAGGGCGCCCCCGCCGCATGCAGGACCGACGCGCCAAAGCACATACCCATGACCTGGGCAAATGTAAAATGGATAAGGATCATCCCCGAATCCTCAACCAGAAGCGCCCCTTTGGCCTTGAGCGCTCCCAGGATCAGAAGGGGGAGTGAAAACGCGCCGAAAAATCCGATGATCAGCACGAACCAGCTTCGCCGGATCATGTCTACAAAAAGGGCACGGGAAATATCAAAGAGTGATGGGCTTTTGATGGTTCTCTTCATGATTGCACCCCCGCCACAAGCGCTTTTCCAGCCGTCCTTGCGACAAAGATATCATCGAGGCTCATCGGTTCAATCGAAAGGATTTCCGCATTGAGGAGTAAAACCGCTTCGCGAATAGCTTCGATTTCGGCTTCGGCGACCATGGACCAGTCGTGCCTGGACCCTTCGCCTCCGATCCAGATTCCTCCCGGGGGAAAATGGGAAACCGAGGAAGATAGCCGCAATTGCACGCGTTTGTGACCGGAGCGGACCTGCTCCATCGGTGCGCAAAGCTGGATCCGCCCCTGATGAAGAATGGCGATCCGGTCGGCGACCCTCTCTACCTCATCCAGCAGATGCGATGAGAAGAGGACAGTGCGCCCCTCATCGGCGATCGTCCGAATGATCGCGCCCAGAATATCTCGACGAACAACCGGATCCAGGCCCGAGGAGGGCTCATCCAAAATGAGAAGGTCAGGACGGTGCGCCAGCGCCACCAAAAGCCCCGCCCTTGCCCGCTGTCCCCGGGAGAGGGTTTTGACAAACGCGTTGGGGTCGAGTTCGAAATCGCGCCTCAGCTTCTCTGCATACTCCGGATCCCAGTTGGGATAAAAGGCCCGGGTATAGGAGATAAGTTGGTGGATTCGCATCCAGTCGGGAAGGTCGCGGTTTTCGGAAAGATAGCCGATGCGGCTCAGGGCGCCGACCGGATCGGCGACGGGGTCGAGTCCAAAGATCCGTACCGATCCCGATTGGGCCGACAGAAGTCCCAGTGTGTGCTTCAGGAGTGTGGTCTTGCCGGCGCCGTTGCCGCCTATGAGGCCAAAGACACCGCCTGTCGGAATGGAGAGAGAGACACCATCCAAGGCGATTTTTTTCCCAAAGTTGCGTTTCAAATCCCGAATTTCGAGGATGGGCTGGTTCATGATGCGTGGTTCTCCGGATTTTGGATCGATGAGTTTTGTGGAAAAGCCTTGGCGCGCTGATTTAAAAGATCGATCAGGTCCGACAACGGGACCCGCATCTGGTGAGCCTCGGCGAGAAGTCCGTCCATTCGTTCGGACAGCATCCGAAGTTTTTCGCGGCGGGCCAAAGGTGATAGCCCCTCGGCGACAAAGGTGCCCGCCGTCCTTCGTTTTTCGACCAAACCGACAGTTTCCAGTTCGCGATAGGCGCGGGCCACGGTGTTCGGATTGACGAGAAGTTTTTCGGCCAGATCGCGGATGGAGGGGAGTTCCTGACCGGAGACGAGGATTCCCGAAGCAATCTGGTGTTTGACCTGTCTGACGATTTGGAGGTAGATCGGCACGCCGTCCTGGGTGCTGATGTGGATGTGCACCGGAATAGCCTCCGTGGGATGATGGGGGAACTTCCAAATTTTTGTACTAACACATTAATACAATCGGGAAGACGCGAGGTCAATTGGAATTTGGGAAATTGTTTTGGATATGCGAAAGGGCCTTGGGTTTATGGCGGACTTTGCGAGGTCATAGAGCTGCCAGGGGGGAAACCAAACGCGAAGGCCTTTTTACCACGAAATGGAACACGCCAAAAGCACCCGCTCGAAGGCTCCAAGCACGGGCATGCCAAACCTGGGAGGGTCGAGTATCAGATGGACCACGGTCTTTATGGTCGATCTGGTGCTCGACCCTCCTGGCAATAACCACAATACACAAAAACCGCAGGAAATCAGAAAGACAAACCCAGGCACCCGATCAAAGTCCCCGATGCTGGTTTTCCTTTCGCGTAGCCCATGTTTTTCTTGATGAAATGTTTTTTTAATTCCCCTTGGGGATAGAAAATTCCCCCCAGGGGCATGTTGGAAAAAGTCCATGCGGCGACTGTACCATTTCAACAAAGGTAGACAACAGTTTTGGGCTTATATTTCCTCCCGTTTCGGGAGACACCTCAAAAGTTTTCCCTCCCATTTCGGGAGATGCTTCAAAGTCACTGCTACGATCAGAAAGAACCGTAACCGGTCCTTCCTATCGGTGCAGAGTGGGGGCACCACTGCCAACCCTCGGTTGTGCGGGCTTCCATGGGTTACTTGCTCAAAAAGGCATACCGCAAATCCGAGCGAGCGTAGGCAATAACAAGATTCATTGTGCGAGCTAACGACTACAGGTTTTTTTGAGAGTTGGTCTTAGGTGGTTTTACCTCCCCAATGCCTCTTCTCCGGAAAATGCGTGGCTGGGAATCAAAACAACGCAAATTCTTTGTTTGTAAAGAGGAGTATACCTGGGCGTACAACCGGTGAATGAGCGCGCTGAATTTTTCGTGATCGATTCGGGGCATCGGCGATTTCAAAGCGGAAATAGATGAGAGTTTTTTGGCGTAACGCTACCAGCTAACCGGCGGGCCGCACCGATGCGGAGCAGAACGCAATCCTGTAACGACCCGTGCGGTTGAGCGTAGGGTTAGGCTTCTGTAGCGAGTTCATGTTCGACGACACGCAGCACCAAGGTTGAATCATCGGACGACATGACCGCCTCATAAACGGCGTCAATTGGATTGCCGCGGAGTGCGAAGGAAAGGGCGCTCGCGGCACGGGCACGAAAGAACGGCACAATGTAAGCCCTTTCTGACATTGCACCGTTCTCGAATTGCTCATGCGCGGTGGAGTATGCGTCAAAAGCGGCCCGTCCATTCACTTGACCCGGCTGACCAATGCCTTATACTCCCACGACCAAGCCGCTTCGGGCCATCCCGGCCAGCAAACCTTTCCCCGCCTTGAGGAATCCCAGCATGCAAGTCTCTCTCACAGGCAAAGTTGCGGTGGTCACAGGCGCGGCTTCCGGCATTGGCCTGGCAATTGTAAAGCAGTATCTGGACTCCGGAATCGCCGGCTTGGTGGCGGTGGATCTGGCGGCACAAGTGCCTGCATCACTTGCGGCCATCACAAAGGACAACCGCCTGCGGTATGTCGGCGGCGATGTCGGCATAGACGACACCGCACAACGCTTTACTGACACAGCGCTAGAACACTTCGGGCGCATCGACATCCTCGTCAACAACGCCGGAATCAATGTAGTAAAAGCCCTTCACCTGCACACGCCAGAAGAGTGGGACCTGGTGATGAACACCAATGTCAAAGCGATGTATTTCGCCGGTCGCCACATCCTTCCTGTTATGATGAGGCAAAAAACCGGGGTCATCCTGAACACTGGCTCCATCTCGGGCGAGACAGGCATACCCACCCAGGGCGCCTACGGCCCATCCAAGGGGGCGGTCCATGAGATGACCCGCCAATTGGCCATCGAATATGCCCCCTATGGGATCCGCGTAAACGCTATTGGCTGCGGTACCATCGACACCCCACTTGTCACCCGATCCGCCATCGATTCCGGCAACCCCGCGGGGTTCATGGCCATGCTGAAAGACAACCATCCCATTGGGCGAATCGCCTCCGCCGAGGAGGTGGCCTGCTTTTTCACCTATCTGGCCAGCGACCTGGCAAGTTTCTTTACCGGCGCCGTGCTGATGATGGATGGCGGGTATTCCGCGAAGTGACCGGATCAAACCGGTCAACCTTATTTACTTCCGTTGTGCCAGAAATTACTTCCGTTGTGCCAGAAATTACTTCCGTTGTGCCAGAAATTTCAACGGACTCAAATCCCCGATTATGCCCGTTACCGCCTCAAAGGACTGCACCATGGAAATGACCACCAACGCCCTTAACTGGTTTGAAATCCCCGTCGCTGATTTCGCAAGGGCCAAAGCCTTTTACAGCGCCATTTTTGATTTCGAAATGCCCGAGATGAAAATGGGTTCCCATACCATGGGGTTCCTTTTGCACGAACAGGGAAAAGGCGTGGGCGGAGCCATTATCCATGGCGAGGGGCATGTCCCCTCGGCGGAAGGGACCGTGGTTTACCTGACCGCCGGAGCCGACCTTGCCGTTGTGCTTAACCGGATCGAACCCGCTGGTGGAAAGATCCTTATGGGAAAAACCATGGTTGCGCCCGACCTTGGCTTTTTCGCACAATTCCTCGATTCCGAAGGTAACCGCGTCGCCCTTCACTCAATGGGCTAGGGTTTCCGTGGAATCACCACTTCCTGGTGATTTTTTGCTTTCTGGTTTCTTTTTTGCGGATCGTGGGGCAAAAGGGATCACCAGATCCAGTATTGGGGCATAGGATGGGATGGTTCCACGAAACCTCCCTCATTCCAGGTGTCCCATGCCCCACACTACTCCCACCCATGCCCGGCTTGTCCTTCGGGCACAGGTTGCAAGAGATGTGATGAGTTCCGATCTGGTTTCTCTTGAGGCCAATGCCAAACTTTCCGATGCGCTCAGCCTTTTTGTGGACCGGGGATTTGGAGCGGCCCCTGTGATCGATGTGGCGGGCCGCGCGATCGGTGTGCTTGCAAAGGTTGATATTTTAACCCATCAACACTCGTCATTGGCGCAATCGGTGGCCGCCCCCGAAGTTCTGGATCGCACACAAGTTAGCGACCTCATGAGTCCGGTTGTCTATAAAGTCCAGCCGGAAACCCCCATCTGGGAAGTGTTGGAACAATTCCGGTCCCTGAAGGTGCATCACCTCTTCGTGGAGGACCGTCACGGCGTTCTTTTGGGTGTGATTTCGACAATTGACATTCTGGAACGGATCGTTCTTGAGTAACCGTAAGCTTTTTGTCAAAAAATTACGATCCTGCACCAAACCTTGGAACGAATCGTATTACGGTTCGATTTCCATGACTCCAAATAGGGTTCCAACCCGCAAAAACCTATAATCATCGCCTATCAAGCAGGATTCAGCTGAAAAGACGCCAACTGTTAAAATGTAACGATTGTGCAAAATGAGCAAAATACGCAAACAGACTGTCTTGCCCAATCGGCTCACAGGGTCCCTTGACTTGCTCCATCATTGACAAGGTGGCATGGTGTCTCTTAACCTAATAGGGGTACGGTTCTGGCTTTCGGGAACGGTCCCTCCTTGGTTCCCGACAAATGAGTGGTAAGTTTGACTTCCCACTAAACTCCGAATTCCCTTTTGATGGAGTGATTGCTGATGAATCCCTTTAATTCCGCAAGTCGACGCAGCTTCCTTCAAGTGGGATATTGCGGACTTTTGGGTCTTGGTCTTGATGAAATGTTCCGGATGAAGGCCCAGGCGGTCGACTCCGTTGGCGGGCGCCCCTCCAAAGAAGGCAAAGCCAAGTCGATCATCCACATCTTCCTTCCCGGTGGCATGGCCCATCAGGACAGCTTCGACCCCAAGCCTTTGGCCCCCGTCGAATATCGCGGCGAAGTCGGCTCGATCCGCTCCAAGGTCGATGGCGTGTTCCTTAGCGAATACCTCCCCAAGACCGCGCAGATCACCGACAAGATCACCATCTGTCGCTCGATGACCCACGGCGAAGCCGCCCACGAGCGTGGCACCCACAATATGTTCACCGGCTATCGTCCCAGCCCGGCGCTGATCTATCCGAGCTTCGGTTCGATCATCAGCCACGAATTTGGCCCCCGCAAAAACCTTCCCCCTTATGTCTGCATCCCTTCGATGCCGACGAACTTCGCCGGTTCGGGTTATCTTTCCAGCGCCTTCGCTCCTTTTAGCCTTGGTAGCGATCCGGCCAACCCCGGCTTCACCGTCCAGGACCTGTCGCTGCCAGGTGGCGTCGACACCAAGCGGTTCACCACCCGCAAGACGATGCTCGGAGCCGTTAACGACCACTTCGCCAAGCGTGAAAAGGCCGATGGTGTCATGGCCATGGACACCTTCTACGACCGCGCTTACAGCCTCATCAGCTCCGATCAGGCCCGTGAAGCTTTTAATATCAAGGCGGAATCGGAAGCGATTCGCAACCAATACGGTCGCAACGAAGCCGGTCAGCGAATGCTGATGGCCCGTCGTCTGGTTTCCGCGGGCGTGCGTCTTGTCTCGCTCACCTATGGTGGCTGGGACATGCACAGCGCCATCAAGGGTGGCATGGCGGGACAACTCCCCGTGTTCGACCAGGCTTTCGCCGCTCTCATCAGCGACCTCGACTCGAGGGGCCTGCTCGATTCGACCCTGGTTATGGTTTCCAGCGAATTCGGCCGGACGCCGAAAATCAACGCGACCGCTGGTCGCGACCACTGGCCCAAAGTCTTCTCCGTCGTACTTGCGGGCGGTGGCATCAAGAAGGGCTTTGTCTATGGAAGCTCCGATCCAACCGCGACGGAGCCCGAGGATGATCCATTGACCGTGGAAGATTTGGCCATGACCGTCTACAACCAGTTGGGCATTGACGGCGAGAAGCGCCTTATGGCCCCAGGAAGCCGCCCGATCGACATCGTCCGGGACGGCAAGGTTCTCAAGGAATTGTTGGCGTAAACCTGGACCAATCCAGGTCCCAGAGCCAATCCAGCCCACGACCTTTTGTGGGCTGGTCCGGAGCCCCTGAGTGGGACTACCCAAGCGCTGACTTGCCGGCATACGATTATTGCGGATCCAATTGCCGGGGAAACCCCATTTCCCCGGCCCGCGAGATACTTTCGCACCATGAGACAATCACAATGAACCGTTTTCTGTCCTCTTTTGCCCTTGTTCTCGCATTGGGTTTCGCCACTTCCAATCCTGTGGCCGCAAGTTCCCCCAGTCTTGGAGGCATCAGCCCCCGCGGGATGGAACGGGGCAAGACGGTTGAACTTACCTTTTCGGGTGGGCGCCTCACCGATGCCAAATCGCTACTCTTTTACACCCCGGGTCTTCGTCTGGTCGGCCTGAAGGTAATCAACGACGCCACAGTCAAAGCGACGATCGAAGCTAGCCCCTCCTGTGCGTTGGGCGAACACCCCGTCCGCGTCCTTTGCGCCTCGGGAATTTCCGAATTGCGGACCTTCTGGGTCGGGCCATTCCCCACCATCGACGAAAAAGAACCCAACAGCGAATTCACCAAGCCACAACCGATCACCCCCGGCGTCACGGTTCAGGGGGTGATCGACAACGAAGATGTCGACTACTTTTCGGTCACCCTCAAAAAGGGTCAACGCCTAAGCGCAGAGATCGAAGGGATGCGCCTTGGGAACACCCTTTTCGATCCCTACATCGCCATCATCGATTCCAAGAGGTTTGAAATCGCCGCAAGCGATGACAATTCGCTCCTTGGGCAGGATGGAATGGTTTCAATCCTTGCTCCCGAGGATGGCACCTATCTGATCCAGGTTCGCGAATCGGCCTACGGCGGCAACGGTGCCTGTGCCTATCGGCTTCATGTGGGACACTTTCCCCGCCCGACGGCGATTGTGCCCGCTGGTGGCAAGGCAGGCGAGGAAGTCGAGGTCACTTTTATCGGCGATCCTGCGGGCCCCTTCAAGCAAAAGGTTCGCGTTCCCGCCGAGGTTGATGCCAGCTATCGCCTCCATCCCGCTGATGCCCAGGGGATCGCCCCTTCTGGATTCCTGTTTCGCATAAGCCCCACCCTTGGAAACGCCATCGAAGTCGAGCCCAACGACACACACGCCAATGCCACTCCCGCCTCGCTCGCCCAGGCTTTTAATGGCGTGATCGGCCAGGCAAACGACACCGACTGCTTCAAGTTCGCTGGCAAAAAGGGCCAGGTCCTCGATGTCCATTGCTATGCCCGGCGTCTGGGCAGCCCACTGGACAGCGTGATGTATTTGGCGATCGCAGGCGGCGGTGTTATCGCCTCCGCGGATGATGCCATCGGTCCGGACAGCTACTTCCGGGTGACGCTTCCCGAAGACAAGGACTATGTGATTTCGGTCCACGACCATCTCAAAAAGGGTGGCCCCAACTTCTTCTATCGGATCGAATTGACCCCTGTTGTTGCGGGATCCACCGCTGGTATCCCGAAGGTTGCGGCCAATAGCCAGGAACGCCAAACCCTGAGCGTGCCCAAGGGTGGCCGGATCGCTACCCTCGTCAATGTTGCCCGCCGCGATTGGGGTGGTGATCTCAATTTGGTTGCTGACAAGCTTCCCGCAGGGGTAAAAATGGTCGCCGAGCCGATGCCCGGCAACCTTGACACCATCCCTGTCGTTCTCGAGGCTTCACCCACCGCAGCCAACGAAGCAACCCTTACCCGGATCATGGGCAATCCCGCCGACGCCAAGGTCAATGCTCCCGGAAACTTTGGGATCGGAGCGGATCTGGTCGTGGGCAACAACCAGACGGTGTTCTGGAAGGTCGATCAGGACCGCGCCGCGATCAATGTGACGGATGAACTCCCCTTCAAGGTGAGCATCGTCGAGCCAAAGGCCCCTTTGGTCCAGAACGGTTCGATCAATGTGAAAATCATCGCCGAACGCAAGCCCGGCTTCACTGGACCAATAACACTCTATCCACTCTTCAACCCTCCGGGCGTCAACACGGCCGGGTCGGCTACGATTGCTGAAAAGCAGAACGAAACCACCATCCTGATGAATGCGGCGCCCAACGCCCAGGTGAAAAAGTGGAAGACCGCGCTGTTGGCCACCGCCACCGTGGGTAACGGCCCCGTCTGGACCTCAACCCAACTTGCGACCATCGATGTCGCCGCGCCTTTCTTCGTGATGACGATGGAACGCTCAAGCTGTGAACAGGGTAAAGAAACCGACATCTTCTGCAAGCTGACAACACAAACCCCCTTCGAAGGAAAAGCCAAGATCAATGTCGTCGGCCTTCCCCCCAAGGTTGAAACACCAACCCTCGAATTCACCAAGGACACGAAAGAGATCGCTTTCCACCTTAAAGTGGACAAGGCCGCTCCCGCCGGAACCCACCGTTCCATTTTTTGCCAGGCGACCGCGATGGTTGGAGGCGAGCCTGTCCTTCACAATGTCGGCGGAACAGAACTGCGCATCGATGTGCCTTTGCCTCCCAAGCCGATGACGGCCGCCGCGCCTCCTCCACCCAAACCGATGCCCATGGCTGTTGTGGCCAAGGCACCGGAGAAGCCGCCTGAAAAGCGCCTTACGCGTTTGGAAAAGCTCCGCCTGGAACAGGCTGAGCGCGAAAAGGCCGACGCGGCGGCACCGGCAGCCGATCCAAAGAAGTAGTTTCCCAAAAGTAGTGGTTTCCCAAAGTGGTCGGCTCTGACCGCCTCCAGAAGGAATCACGGTGCAACCAAAATACCAGGGCTTTTTGGCCCCAAGGGAACTCCAGCCAAAACACTTGGAGGAGATCCCGACCCGAAGCGATCACGAAAGAGGATGACAACAATGATGTACTTCAGGCCAACGACCCGCTTCAAGGTGCTTGGCGCACTTGTCATGGGTGCGATGCTTTTCGCGAAGGCGCCTGCGGCAAACACGCCCGCGGCTCCTGCCGCCGCGCCTGTGCCACCCTCGTCGCTTCCCAACCCGGTCAAGCTCGAGATTTTCCCAAGCGACATCAAGCTCCAAACCAAGCGTGGGGAACAACGCTATATCGTTGTGGCAAGCTTTGCCGATGGCATCACCCGAGATGTCACGGGCGAGGCCAGGGTCCGCCTTGCCAATCCGACTCTGGCAAAGATCGAGAACCATGTTCTCCTTCCCCAGGCGGACGGTTTCACCGAACTGCTTGTGGAGTATGGCGGTCGGGCAAGTCTTATTCCGGTAAGCGTGGAAAGAGCCGCTGAAGAGCGCCCCATCAGCTTCAAGCAGGATGTAGCCCCGATCTTCATGCGCACGGGTTGCAACACCGGTGGTTGTCACGGTGCAGCCCGCGGCAAGGACGGCTTTCGTCTTTCGCTTTTCGGCTTTGACATGGATGGGGATCATCAACGCCTAACCCGTGAACTCAACGGACGCCGCCTTAATCTGGCCGCTCCGGAGGAATCCCTTTTGCTTGAAAAGTCGGTCGGAAAGGTCAGCCACACAGGCGGCCAGCGCTTCTCAGCCAACGATCGCTACTGGAACACCATTGTCCGCTGGATGGAGGCGGGTGTGCCTGTGGATCCTCCAACAGTCGCTTTGCCGGTCAGCGCGGAGCTATTCCCCAAGAACGCGGTCCTTGATGGCAAGGGCGCGATCCAACAGATGGTGATCAAAGCGAAATACAGCGATGGCACCGAGCGCGATGTGACCCCGCTTGCCCTCTTCCTGAGCAACAATGAGGCATCGGCAAAGATTTCTCCCGAGGGAGTGGTCACGGCGGGTGAACGGGGCGAAGCCTTCATCATGGCCCGCTTCCATACTTTCACGATCGGTTCGCCTTTTGTTGTGTTGCCCAAAGCGCTTCAGTTTTCCTTCCCAAAGGTTCCCGAAAACAACTATATCGACACCCTTGTCAACAACAAACTGAAGAAGCTTCGCATCGCGCCTTCGGAACTCTGTTCCGACGAGGAATTCCTCCGCCGTGTGTCCCTTGACATCACGGGAACGCTGCCCAACATCGAGGACTACAACCGCTTCATGGCGGACAAGGCTCCCACCAAGCGCGAGAAGCTTGTCGATGAGCTGCTTGGACGCAAGGAATTTGCGGAGTTGTGGGTGCTCAAATGGGCGGAACTGCTCCAAATCAAGAGCTCCAATCAGGTCAGCTACAAGGCGATGCTCCTCTACTACAACTGGTTGCAGGAGAAGATCGCCAAGAATGTCCCAACCAATGAATGGGTCCAGGAGCTTCTTGGCGCCTCGGGTGGAACCTTCAAGAGCCCAGCCACCAATTACTACCAGAACGAAACCGACATCCTCAAGGTAACAGAGAATGTCGCCCAGGTTTTCATGGGAATGCGCATCCAGTGCGCCCAGTGTCACAACCACCCCTTCGACCGTTGGACCATGGACGACTATTATGGCTTCGCCGCGTTTTTCAGCCAAATCGGCCGCAAGGGAACGGATGACCCGCGTGAAATCGTTGTGTTCAATTCCGCCGGTGGCGAAGTGAGCCACCCCCTTGGTGGCCGCCAGATGAAGCCCAAGTTTTTGGGTGGGATCGCTCCTGATGTGACGGGGAAGGACCGTCGCGTGGTGATGGGCCAGTGGCTTGCCAGCCCCGAAAATCCCTACTTCGCGACCAACTTGTCGAACATCGTCTGGAACCACTTTTTTGGCCAGGGGATCATCCACGAAGTCGATGATGTGCGCATCTCCAACCCCGCCTCCAATCAGGAGCTTTTGACAGAATTGGGCAAGCGCTTCACCGACTACAAATACGACTTTAAAAAGTTGGTCCGCGACATCTGCACCAGCCGCACCTACCAGCTTGCCACCACTCCAAACCCTTCCAACGAGTTGGACACAAGAAACTTCGCCAAGGCGTCCGTACGCCGCATCAAGGCCGAAACGATGCTCGATTGCATTAGCCAGGTAACCGAAACCAAGAACAAATTCCCGGGCTTGCCGGTGGGTGCCCGCGCTGTGCAAATTGCCGACGGCAGCATCAGCACCTACTTCCTGACGACTTTTGGTCGTGCCACCCGCGAAACGGTTTGCGCCTGTGAGGTCCGGCTTGAGCCCAACCTTTCGCAGTCGCTGCACCTTTTGAATGGGGACGCGACCGGCCCCCGGATCAACCAGGGGAACCTGATTGGTCGCCGTCTCGCCGAAAAGAAACCGATGCCGGAAATCATCGAAGAACTCTATGTGCGAACACTAACTCGCAAACCCACCGCGACCGAACGGGACCGTCTGTTGCAATTGATTGCCGCGGAAGGGAACGCCCAACGCGCGCTTGAGGACACCTTTTGGGCGATCCTCAACTCCCGCGAGTTCATGTTCAACCACTAAGCCCCAGTTTTGGGCTTTCCCCGGGAACGATTCTCCCGGGGACCTTTTTGGCGCAAGCCAATCCATGTAATGGCTGACGCAGATAAAACCACGCGAACACATTCCGGACGATGCGCATCATGAAAAACCTGAAGAAAATGTTCCTTTCGCTGGGTCTGATCCTTGCCATGGGTGGTGGTCTTTGCGCCGCCGATCCCAAGGACAAGAAAAAGAAGCTCAATTTCGACGACGATATTGCCTCGCTTTTGCGGGAAAAATGTGGCAATTGCCATAATGCCGACAAGAAGTCGAGTGGTCTGATCGTGACCAACTTCACCAAACTGATGGAAGGCGGTTCGGGCGGGATCGCCGTGAAACCAGGTGATCCGGACGCCAGTCCCCTTTACACAACGGTGGCCCACAAAGCCGAACCGTTTATGCCCCCGAAATCGCCCAAGCTCCCTGACGAATACGCCAACACGCTCCAGCGCTGGATCCTCGAAGGGGCACTTGAGAATTCGGGCTCGAAGGCCGTCGCGATGAAGCCCAAGGCGGATATCTCTTTAGGCAAAGTAAGTCGGGGCCGTCCTGAAGGTCCGCCGCCGATGCCCGAAGCAACCGCGAAACTTCCTCTTGACCCCGTGAAAAAATATGCCCGGGCGAACGCCATCACCGCGCTTGCCTCGTCCCCCTGGGCCCCATTGGTGGCTGTCGCGGGAAACAAGCAAGTCCTTCTTTACAACTCCGATACAGGTGAATTACTTGGCGTCCTCCCATTTCCCGAGGGTGTGCCCCAGGTCCTGAAGTTTTCCCGTAACGGTAGCCTGCTTTTGGCGGGTGGCGGCAGGGGTTCGGCTTTGGGTCGGGTCGTCGTTTGGAATGTCCGCACAGGCGAGCGGATCATCCAGGTTGGCGAGGAGACCGACTCGGTTCTTGCCGCTGACATCAGCCCCGACCAGACGCTTATCGCGCTGGGTAGCCCCTCGAAGATGGTGCGAATCTATTCCACCAAGGATGGCAAGCTCCTCAGTCAGATCAAAAAGCACACCGACTGGATTACCTCGCTTGAGTTCAGCCCCGATGGCGTGCTGCTTGCAACGGGTGATCGGTCCGGTGGCCTGTTTGTTTGGGAAGCCTTCACCGCGCGGGAATATTATGGTCTGCGTGGACACACAGCCATGATCACCGATATCTCTTGGCGACCTGATAGCAACATGGTCGCCTCCAGCTCGGAAGATGGAACAATTCGTCTTTGGGAGATGGAAAATGGTGGACAAGTCAAATCGTGGGGCCACGGCGCTCCTGCCCTTTCCGTTCGTTATGGAATGGATGGCCAGATCGTCTCCGCAGGCCGCGACCGGACGGTGAAGCTTTGGGACGGCAACGGCGCCCTGAAAAAGGCCTTCCCCGCCATGCCCGACCTTGCCCTCAAGTCTGTCCTTTCCCACGACTCGGCCCGCGCCCTGGGTGGGGATTGGTCGGGCGTCGTCGAAGTATGGACCGTTGCCGATGGCAAAAAAGTCGGTGAACTGAGCTCCAATCCCGAACTCCTGGCGGATCGTGCCACCAAAATCGCATCCACTGTCAAAACGGCCGAAGGCGCCGCTGTCGCATCCAAAAACAAGGTTGCCGGGGTAACCCAGCGAATCACGGCGATCGCCACCCAAATTGCCGCTGTCAAAAAGCTGCAAGCCGACCCCTCCCCGATCCTCAAACCCGCCCAGGCCGCACAAGCCACCGCCCAGGCAAAGGTAAACGAAGCCAAAGCCCTCGTTGCCCAGTCCGTAACCGCAAGGCGCTCGGCCGAAATGATCGCCGCGGAACTGGCTGGCCTCGCCACACGCATGGCTGCGCTCAAGCCTGCCGATGCTCCTGGCCAACAGGTCGCGGCCGATGCACAAAAACGAGCAACGGAACTTTCCCAAAAGGCCCAAGCCGATCTGGCAGCGGCCAAAAAGCGCGAAGCCGACACCACCCCGGCCTTGGCACAAGCAGAGAAAAATCTGGTCGCGGCAAACGCCGGGATCACTGCGGCTCAACAGCAGGTACAACAACTCCCCAAGCGAGTCACCGACCTTGCCGCGGCCGAAAAAGCCATTCAGGCCGAATTGGTAACCGCCCAAAACGAACTCAAACAGATCGAAGCCGAGATTTTGAACCTCAAGGCCCAGCTCCAACGCTCACAAGCGGCCCTGGCGTCGAATTCCACTTCGCCCAAGAAGTAATCCCCCTATTCCTTGGGAATGAATTTTCGGACTTTCGAACTTCTCCAAAGCCACTGGTCCTTCGGGATCGGTGGCTTTTTTTGCTTTTCATGATTTTTTCTGTCCATTCTTGAAATTTTTAGGCCCAGACCCGGAATAGGAGTAGAAGCCGGCTCTCCGGCCACCTTAACCAAACCCGGAACTTCCAAGGAAAATCATGCCCCTTTCCGTCCTCAGCTCCCCGTTTGGCTCCATTGACCAGGCCGCAAGGGCCAACTGCCCCGAAGCCATGGCTTGGCTCGCCGATCTGAACGGGCCCAAAGCGCCCGACTGGATCTGGGTGGTTCCCTCGGCCAGACGCAAGCGGGCAATTATCCGCAATTGGCCGGGTACCGAAACCGGTCGCGCCTCTTTATTGCCCCGCATCGTCACGCTGGATGGTCTGGTCGACCAGGTTGCAGCCACACAAGGGGTCGCCGTCCGCAAAATTGGATCGATGGAAAGGCGCCTGCGCGTGCTCAAGGCATGGCAAAGCACCCTTCCGGACCTGGCCAGCGGAGCGGGCACCGCCGCCCAGATGGACCAGGCCATCAAAGTTTGGCAAGACAACCATGTCACTCCAACCGAACCGATCCTGGCAGGATTTTTTAAACAATATCGCAACAACCTCGCCCAATCGGAGTGTGTCGACCGGCAGGGGTGGCTCGAAAAGATCTCTCGCCACCTGCACAACAAAAAGTTTGACGCAAATGCTTTTGGCGCCAAAGGGGTGGTGGTGGATGGTTTTCATCTTTTCAGTATCCCGGAACTATCTTTTCTGAGAGAATTGGCCCAACATATCGAACTTCGCGTTTGGATCCCCTGTCCCAACGATGGCAATGCCGGGGAACTGCTTGCGTTTCTTTGTGAGCAGCTCGGCGCGACCTATACCATCGCCGGGGGCGAGCTAAACCCCGGGCTTTCCCAATGGGCCTTCGGGCAGATGACCGGCTCGCGCACAATCGGCGTCGATGTCGATGCACCCAACGAAGGCGAACTCATTCGCATCGACTGCAAGAATATCCAGGCCGAAGCAAACGAAGTTGTCCGAAGGATCAGGCTCCGTCTGAATGAGCCCCGCGCCCCCAAGCCCCATCAAATCGCTGTTGTGCTTCCCGGACCCGAATATGACCCCTTGGTTCGCCAGGCATTCACCGAAGCGGGAATCACCATCAACCTCGCGGGCCGCAGTCGCACGCTACTCTCTTCGGGACCCGGCCGATTGATTCTAACAGCCATCCAGCGCATCGAGGGGACGCCCTCCGCCCGGACCCTTCTCGATTTCCTGAGACAACCGATTCTCCGCCGAACCATTATCAGGGAGCGGGTTGATGAATTGGCCTGGCTGGAAGAGACGCTTGATGGGATGGATATGGGGCGCGATTTTTCCAGTTGGCCAGCCGTACTGAATACCTTGAGGGAAGAACTCGCACAATCCACACTTGCCGGATCCAATGAGGATGAGGCGCCCACGCCTGAGGAAACCGAACGATTCGAAGCGGCAAAAGTCCGCCGTGCCAGTCTTTTGAATTTGGTGGAGGAGATCCACACTCCCTTGCAACTTTTGGCGCGAAACAACGACTCCCTATCGCAAACCGTCAATCATCTCTCCAACTACCTGAACCAACTCAAACTGGCGGGATGGCTTTCTCCAGCAATGGGGATGTGTCATGGCGTGGATAAAGCGGTGATACAGGCGGATCAACTTGCCTGGGCAAAAATCGCGAAAATCCTCACCGAATTGCCAAAGATTCCCGCAAACCTTTTACCTGGCAATCGTGCAGGCCAACCCGATAGCCTCAACCTGATCTCCATGGTTCTTGAGGCGGAAAACTATCAGATCAAAACCGAGGACGATGAAGGGGTCCAGGTGATGGAGATCCGCGAAACGCGTGGTCTCACCTTCCGTGAAATCCATGTGCTTGGGCTGAAAAGTGGGGCGTACGATTCCGTCACCGAAGAGGAGATCCTCATGGACCTCCTTCACGAGGAAAAACAGGCGAAGGCCCGCGCCCGCCAGGAATCGTGCCAAATCTTCTTTCAACTTGCCCTTTCCGGGGCTGAGGCCCTGCGGCTTTATCGACCCCGAACCCAAAAAGATGAGGATCTCCTCCCTTCGGTATGGATTGAAAGCCTTCCTGCGGAGGTGGCCCAACCCCAGGCCAATCTTGGAGTGGGCAAATGCCAAATCCAGATTTTGACAGGTTTGGCGACCCCTTTGGATGGGATACAGACATTAGAAGAACTTCGGCCAACCTCTGCGGATAATCAGGCGCAAAACCTGGTGAACCAACTGGCCCGGCAAAGAGAAGCCCTGAATGGTTGGTGGAGGGCTGTCCAGACCCCTGAGATTGTTCCTTGTGCCCAAGGTTTGATTACCCTGCGGGCGAGACCCGAGACACCACTGAGTCCCTCGCGAATCGAACAATACACCAAATGTCCGTTTCAGTTTTTCGCGGAAAGGATGCTCCATCTTGAGGCTAAGGGCCGGGATGAAACCGCGCTTCACAGAGGCAGCCTGATCCACCTGGTATTCCAGCGCTTTCTGGAAGAGTATCGAACCAACCTGGGTATTGCCAAAGGCCAGCCAGCCGAGCTTCCCGCCGATCGAAATAATTCGAGAACAACGATACTAAAGATCTGGGAAAATGCTCTGGCGAGCGACCCAAGAGCCCGATATTTCGACAGAAAAATTCGCGCAAAGGTAGTCAATCCCAGGGGCGTGATCGACATCTATCTTGATAACCTCGACCGTTTGCGGGAAAAGGGAATCAAACATGTCGCCTCCGAGGAACCTATTGGTCCCGCCAACTTGGGCGACGAGGCGAACCCTTTATTCCTTCGCGGCAGAATTGATGACCACTTTGTCTGGCCGGATGAATCCATCACTCTGGTTGATTATAAATCAGGCGACACCCCAGGACCCAAAGATTTCCATTTCGATTTTGCCCAAAGGCTCAAGGTTCAGTTGGATCTTTATGCCGCTGTCCTCGAAAAGTCGGGGCAAGCCGTCAAACAGGGGATGTATTTATACCTGGAACTCAACCAGAAATACGATGAGAAAGACAAAATCAATACCCATACCGTCCTTCAGGGGCACTTTATCCCAGAGTGGCTTCCAGGAAAGCGAAACGATTGTCCCCAACTCGACAAGGATGGCGCTGTGACCCACGCAAAGGAGGTCGCAAACTCGATTCGTAAGGGGGTTATTACCCTCACGACTTTCCAGGACAAAGGGACAACCCCCTGTAAAGACACTTGTTCTGTCCGAAATATTTGTCGCACACCCGTGGAAGGGTAATGGTAATAAACCCGTGGGGCGGATCATTTGCGATCCGCCTTTTGATCTGTTCGTCAATCCCTTAAAACACAAATCAGGAAAATCCCATGTCTTTTGACCTTTGGCTTAACCAGCAAAATCTCAATCCCGAACAACGACGGGCCGTATTGGCACCGGGGGATCTGGCCATCCGGGCGGCAGCGGGCAGCGGAAAAACCAGCGTCCTGGTGCGGCGGATCCTTTGGCTGCTCTCCCGCGAAATGGAACGGGATCTCGATTTCGCATCGCTTGATGGGCACGCAAACGGATCCAATCTGCTTGGCCGAATACTCGCCACCACCTTCACCCGCAAAGCCGCAGGCGAACTTCGCGAGCGTCTTGACGGGGGATTGCGCGAACTGGTCGAACAGGATGCCGATCACGCCGACTTTTGGCGACGCCGGATCGAAGAACTACCCATGGCCAAAATCGGCACCATTGACAGCGTCGCAGGGTCGATGGTCCGCCAATTGGCCCGCTCGGGATGTCCGACTCCGCTGGGTGCCGATTTTGAAATGCTTGATTCGATGGAACAGGACAACCTGATCCAGGAAGCACTAAGGCGCACGGCCCTTGATCTGAACCAAACTCCCAACTGGGAGATTTGGGAAGAGGCCAAAGGGATCAATAGCATCCAGGAGGTTCTTCGGAACCTGATTTATCGGGGGCTCTATCCGCAAAATTTGAAAGCCGATACCAATGCTCAAGGTGCCCCACTCAGCGAGGCCATCCTTGCCTGTTTCAAAGTCATGCACGCCCACTATATGGCGCTCTGCCAAAATCGGGGTGCCTTCGATTTCGCCCATGTCAGCACCGAACTGCTTCGCTTGTTGGAAAATCATCCGACTGAATTGACCGTCCTTCGTGGTAGCATTTCCCATATCCTTGTCGATGAATTCCAGGACACCAACGATCAGCAGTGGCGGATTATTTCCCACCTTGCCGGAGAGCTGGGTGCGGGAAGACTCACCATTGTTGGCGATCCACAACAATCGATTTATATGTTCCGGGGCGCCGACCCGGGCGTATTTGAACGCATTTGGGACCTTTTTCAAGAGATTGGGCCCGATTCCTGCGTCACACTAAACAAAAACTATCGTACGCTTTCCCCCACCCCAATGGATTTCATCAACCACGCTTCGGCGGTCGCTTTTACGGATACAAGAGGCGATGGTTTTCCTTATCAATCCCTCTCCCCTGGCAAATATGACCATCCCCCAACGGGATCGGTTGCCCTTCTTTCAGCCCCAAACGATAAGGGGTGGTGCGATCTGATCGCCTCAAAACTTTCCGGGAAATATCGCCAAACCTGGTTTGATCCCAAATCTTCGACAGAAAAAACACTTTCGTGGGGAAATATGGCGATCCTTGCCCGAAGCCGATCCAGTTTTGGCGACATCACCGCATCGCTTGAAGAAGCGGGGATCCCCTATCAGATTCCCGGAGGCGTCGGATTTTGGCAGACCCAGGAGATCCGCGATTTGGTCAACCTGGTCGATGCACTCGGCGACGATTCCGACAATATGGCGATGGCGGGTGTGCTTCGTGGCCCCATCGGACGGATCAACGACTCGACGCTCCTTTGGCTAACCCAGGCCCCAGGGAACAGCATCAGTCCGAAACTTTATCGACTGGTCCAAAATAATAATTATCTTCAGGGCACAGATATTCCCCTTCCGGCCGAGGAAATGACTCGCCTCACCCAATTTGCCCAGCGCTGGAACGATTGGAAGCGTCATGTCGATCGCCTCGACCCTGTGGAACTGATCCAAAGGGCCCTTGATGACACCGATGCCTGGCATGTTTTCGCGTCGCTTCCCAATGGGCCACGCGTGATCGCCAACATCCAGCAATTTATGGAGCTTTTCCGGGGGATTACCCAAAACCGGTTCGGAACCCTGGCAAGCGCATCCAGCCAATTGCGCCGTATGGTGGAACAACATAAACGCGCCGAACAGGCCGACCCCGAGGGACAAGAGGACGCCGTCCAGCTCCTTACCATCCACGCATCCAAAGGCCTTGAGTTTCCCGTGGTGGTTCTGGCCGATCTCGACTCCAAGGGAAAAACCACAGGCAATGCGGTTCTGGTGGCGGACCGTTTTCTCCATTTCCCCCATCCCAATGGGGAAGAGGCCAACACTTGGGAGGGGGTTCTCTTCGCGGAGAAACCCGGTCACGAAGTTGGGGAGCGGATCTACAACCGGGCCGCGGAACTCGAACTTTCCGAGCTTGCCCGGATCTTTTATGTAGGCCTTACCCGCGCCCAGGACACACTCTATCTTGTCGCAAAGATTGAGAATGACAAAAAGGTTTCGAAAACCTCCCTGCTCCAATGGGTGGCAAAGAGTTTGGGTTTGGACATCGAGGAAAAGATCCTGCTTGCGGCTTATTCCGACGCGGCCAGGGATACCCAAAGGCTTGACTATTTTTCTCCCGAAAATCGAATCGATCAACATCCACGGCCAATTGTCGCTCGGACAATCCCGCCTCTTTTGGCCGATCCTGTTCGGGTATTGCCCGAAAACCCTGTTTTGGCAATTGCGAAGCTGGTCGAATTGCGTGGACTCTGGGACATGGATCCCACAGGCAGCAAAGAGAAATGGGAAGACCTCTTTATCCATTTTGTCCAGGCTGTGGCTTCCGGTCTAAAAACAATCCCTGAGGACCAGCCTCCAGGGGATTTGGCACTTGACGCTCCTCAAACCGTTCCCGGAAACATCGTGGGGACCCTGGTGCACCGGGCCCTTGAACTGGGAGTGAGCAATAGGGACCTCGGTCATGAGGATACGCTTTTGTGGCTGGCCGGGTTACAAGAAAGCCTTGCCGGGGAAGAAGGTCACGAGCCGACCGATGTCGCCCGCGAAGCGATGGAAATTCTCCGCTCTCCAATGGTTGCAAACCCGGAGATCCAGACGCTGGTCGAGGCGCCCGGAAAATCGGAAGTGGATCTGGTTCTTCCCCTGGGAAATTGGAGATTGACCGGGCGCATCGACAAACTGCTTGACACCGCCAAAACGGATGGGCCATCTCTTGTCGATTGGAAAACCGATCACAAGACTCCGCAACAAATCGAGGAGACCTACCGATCGACGATGGGACTCTACGCCCTGGCTTTATCGAAGACATTGCCCGAGCCTCAGCCCCGGGTGACAGCAAAGCTCGTCTGCCTAAGGCACGGCGCGGTGCGCACACTCGTGTTTGATGCCACGGAGTTGGCCCAGCTGGAAACGGATTGGACAAACCTCCTCTACCTTTGGCGGGCGCGACAGGTATCACTCCGCCTGGCAAAACCCTCAAATTGACAGCAAAAAGAACAACCTCACTCCACCCAGTCGACATGCACTTTCAGGCCCATGGCGCTTCGCAAAAGGCCCAGGATTCGTCCATGGGCCTTGCGAACACAATCCTCGGACATCCCCGCGATTTGACCAATTTCCGTCCAGGTCATCCCGTCCTGGTGACGCATCCTCGAGATTCGCAAATTGTTTTTGAAAAAATGGGAAAATGCGTCCGGTTAGGAAAATTAAAGAAAGTTAAAGGGGGGTGATACAAAAATACACACCGGATTGGCACAAACAACTCGGGGAGAACAGTAATGTCGTCTTTATTCGGATTTTGCACACGGTTTTTGAATTCCAACGGTTCCAAAATTAATTCCAATAAAAATACCATCAAACCTAACTTGACAATACTGGAGGATAGGATGGTCCCGGCAACATCCTTGGTGTTTAATCCCGATTTAGGGTCGCCTGCCCACATTCGGGTCTTTAACCCAACGGATTTATCAACCCACAAAGATTTTTATGCATTTAATCCGCAATACACAGGCGGAGTTGTAACATCGAATATAACCTTTAACGCTCGGGAATATGTAGCTGTAGCAGCATTACAAAATACACATATTAAAATATTTGATATCACAGAAAAACCAAAGGAAATCGCGTCATATTATGCTTTCAAAGGGTATAATGGGGAAATCAATATAAAATTAATTCAAAATAGCCTTGGCAATGGGATTGATCTTATTGCGAGCCCAAAGAGTGGGTCTAACCATATAAAAATAATGGATGCCTTAACAGGGACAGTCAAAGATCAGTATTATGCCTACAAATTTGCAAAAACCACTCCGGTAGGAATTGACATTGCGCCCTGCGGATCAACCCTCACAACATCTTTGATTATAACACCCCACTCAGCTGGCTTTCCTGTATTAATAAAGGACCTGGCCACCAGAGCTACTAGGCAATTTGCCTTGCCAGCAGGTTTTAAGCCATCAGATGAAGGGATATCCGACCCGGATAATAATGGGAAATACTTTCTGCAAATTAAAGGATCCTACCCCAAAAGTCCTAATGACAATAATTTTAGCATTTTAATAAATCTAGAATCATTAAAAATTATTACAAACAATGGTGTATTTAAAAATGGCAATCTTATATCAACAATTGGATATAGTTATAGCGTATTTGACGTTGGCAATGGCAATAAATCTATATTTTCAAGTTCTGGCCAGGATCAAAATTTAAGGCCTTTCGGTGGGTACGCTGGGAAAATTTTTGTTGGTTCATCATTTGAAACTTTTGATAACTGGGCAAAATTTAGCACATCATTTACGACGAAGGAAATAGATAAGATTGGCTCTATCCAATCAAAATTTATTAAAGTGCCTACTGGGTACAACTTAATAAACAGTAATGGATCTACATTCGTCGACCAAACTGGAAATACAAATACTATTGCCGGTTCATTTAACAATCTATGGAAGGTAAATTCCGACATTGGACTTCCGGTAACAGAAGCCCAAATAACAAGCACAAAGGACCACTGGTTCCAAAGATTTGAAAACGGCATTTTGTCAGGACCTACTGATTACGCACTCTATCCTCTCAAAGGTGAAATGTATTTAGGCTGGAAAAAACTATTCGAATCTGGTTATGATATAGGAGTACCAACATCAATTATTTATGGAAAAACGGATAAATTGCAACAATTTGAAAATGGCTGCATTTCAATATCGAATTCAGGAGACCCAACCTTTTATCGAGGATACAATTTGGGAGATCTAAGCAATCTTCCGGAGCAAGATTTTTACGAAACATCGGTTTCTAATTACAGTGCCATCCGAAATGTCGAGGATTTTGACACCAATGCCCCGGCCCTCAATTTTGCTGGAGTGTTGGGAAAGGTCTATAATAGCACTGTTGCTACGGTTACAAATCCTCTCGGTACAGTTAGGGAGGGCCTGAAGGAAGCCTCAGAAATTTGGACCAAAATCCAAAGTGCCTTTGAAAACCCGAAAAAAGCGTTCGAGGAAACATTTAAAGTTCAACCACCCCACAGATCACTTAAAGACCCAGCTTCAAAATATTTTACGGATATATTAACATCCGATATTAAAACAGAAGTGGGTGGTAAAAAAGGCATTTACTCTACAATAAAAAAGACCGATATAAACTATTCGATAACAGGATATGCCGATATTAATGGTACTGTTAAAGAATTTAAAGATTACGATCAAACAAAAATGCAATTTTGGGACACAAGATTAGATAATCCTCCAAATACCGAATCCAGGTGGGCTAATTGGAAAGGCCTACCGGAAAGCATAAAAAATGACAATATTGTTACAACATCAGAAATAGCAAACATGGTCATTGACATCCAATCTTCGCTTAAAGCTTTATCTATTGGTAATACATTACTTTCAAACAAAGACACTTATCTTTCATTTTTAGCACAACCTTTGACTCGAATGCCTTGGGTATTTTCGATTTCGGTTGACACAACCACAAATCCAGCAGGAGGCTTAAATTATGGTACTCATTATAGTGTTAGAGAAATAGTCATATTTAATAATGGCATCTTAAAATCAGCCAAATCCAATTTAATTGAAATTTTTATTCCTCAGTCAGAATTTACTACAAATATATACACATTAGCTCATGAAATGGGACACTCTATGGGCCACGAAGGTTATTTTACGAATACTACTGGAAGCAAAGAGTATTTAGGACTTAAACTAATTTGGGATAAATTTGCAAGCCTTTCCCAGCATGCAAATGCTAATACAGGGACAATGGCTGAAGTTGATCCTTACTATCTATCCCATTGGATGGACTTTGCAAATGGCTACGAAGATATTAAAAAACCAACCGGCGAGAAAGGGGAGAAGGCAGCATATGGATATGGATCTGTAAATGAAGATTTCCCCGAATTTGTAGCAGAAATATATAGACATAAAGATGATTTTAATGATTACAGAGCAAAATCATCGGCAACTAAACAACAAAAAATTGATTGCGTATTGCAAATGATAAATCTCATGTATCCAGATTCTATTGGAAAAACTCCTCAAAACATTTCAGTAAGATCAACTTATTCGATTACAAACCCCAACGATATATTACCTAAATAACGAATCTTCTTATTCTAATCCCTCTTAATCCCGAAGCCTTGAATCAGATTTTTAGGCTTCGGGATTTGTATGTAACTTATTTCAAAAGTATAGTACAAGCTTATTTTTTGTGATTAATCTAAACCAAACTTCAGATTATTCCACCCAGTCGACATGCACTTTCAGGCCCATGGCGCTTCGCAAAAGGCCCAGGATTCGTCCATGGGCCTTGCGAACACAATCCTCGGACATCCCCGCGATTTGACCAATTTCCGTCCAGGTCATCCCGTCCTGGTGACGCATCCTCAAAATGGCCATTTCTTTATCGTTGAGGATTTGTAAAGCCCGGGCCATTCTTTCCAGATCCTCCGATTTTTCAAAGACGGATGATGGGTCCTTATGACATTTGTCTTGCAGTTGATCAATCCCTGATACCTCAAGCCCGATTTTTCTTTTGACCGTCAAATAAAATCTTTTATACCGGTTCATTCGGGCGTTATTGAGCACATGGGCGAGGTAGGAACCCAGGTGGCGTTCACTGGAAAATTGTTGCTTGAGGATATTATTAAAAAGTATCAATAAAGATTCCTGAACAAGATCCGGGGTGTTTTCCTTTCCCTTCATGAGTTGGGAAAACCCATGGCCAAGTCGAACAAAACGATATTCACACAGTTTAAGAAATTCTGTTAGGGCTCCATCTTCTCCCTGATGGACCTTTTGTAACCAATCAAATAGGTTTTGGGTGTTAGCAGTGCTGGGAGAGCGTATGGGAATTTGCCCACCAACATGACCAAATTGAATCCGGCGACCATATCTTGGAAAGGCCATTGGAAACACCTCATTTTGTTCTAATCCAATATTACCCAGAAAGCCAAAAAATGTCAAAATAGTTAACGATTTCATTATATTCAGAAAAGAAAATCATTTTGGTCCGGAATTATCCATTTGGGAAGCAACAAAAGGAATTCCATAAAACCAAAGCTTTCGTTCCGATCCGGAAATAACCGGAAAATGAATGAGTGAAGCAATATTTGAGCCTCAGATCCTTGCTTTGGCTGACACACTTGGAGTATCCCCATGTCGATTTGGAATCGTTTGTTAAACCGAAAATCAGAATCATTTGGACTCAGGAAGACACTTGCGCCTGTAAACCCCAAACCCCAACTGCTTCAGCTGGAAGACAGGGTGGTACCTACAAATGGAATTAAAGTTTTTATGATTGATGGCTTTACAGGTAGTGGTTTAACAAACACTACAACAGCAAAAATAGTAGAAGGCATTGTAAATGGTTCAAACGAAGTGGCTTCCCAGGATGACATCGAGATTTATACAACGAACTGGAATGGAGATGATAATTCGTCAAACCCGGGCAACTTTCTGAATGAAACCAATGTGGGAACTTTTCTGCCATTGGACATCACCAACACAAGAATTCTTGGAATGGATGTGCCTACAGGCGTTGGAATTGCACCATTTGTGAGTCCTAACCCTGTGTCTCCTACCCAACATATTTCATACTTATCGAATTATATTGAGACAAATACAACAGATAATGATTTTGTTGTAATTATAGGACATAGTTTAGGTGGAAATACAGCTTTAAAAATAGCAAATTTAGTAAGCAGGGAAATTGATTTGCTAATTACTCTTGACCCGGTTGGTTTTTCAAAAGATAACAATCCTTTAATAATAGGAAGAGAA
>CAMBMH010000009.1 GCA_945868575.1 Singulisphaera sp. GP187
AGAGAGCATCTCCTCCTTGCGGGAACCCATATGAAATCCAACCGCCTTGAGCTTTGTTTCACCCTGTTTGAGATTCACCTGGATCGTATTGCCGTCCTTGCCAACCAAACGTGGCTCGCCATCGATTTGAAGGCCCGTTGCCATGTATAGCGGCTTCGGATTGGCGCAGCCAAAAGGCTCCAGGCCATCCAGGGTCCGAACCACCGCCGGTCTCATCGCCAAAAAAGGCACCTCGGATTCGATCCGTAGTTCCTGCGCCAGCGGCGCACCCCCACGCAACACGGTGACCGCGGCCTGAAATCTTTCTCTAAGTGTATCAATATTGTCTGGAATCAGCTTGAGGCCAACAGCCCCGGCATGTCCGCCGCCAGAAATAAGCAGGTCCATACATTGATCAAGTGCAGCCTTGAGGTGGACCCCGGGGGTAGTGCGGCCCGATCCGACCGCAAGATGCGCCAGGGGTGTATTTTCCTGGCCCTGACCAAGCATCAGGACAGGACGGCCAAAAGCCTCGACTATGCGGCTGGCAACAATCCCCACAATACCAGTCATCCAGCCCTTCCGGAATATCACAATTGCCGAGGCATTTTCCTGACCGGTTTTGGCGACCTCTTCCTTTGCCTCTTCCACCATCCGTCTTTCAATGGTTTGGCGCTCGTTATTGTAGTTATCTATCACCTGGGCAAGCTGCTTTGCCTTGCCGGATTGATCCGTGGTGAGCATTTCAACCACCAACCTGGCGCAGCCAAACCTCCCAAGTGCGTTTAGCCTTGGCCCCAGCTTGAACGCAACATCCTCGCCTTTGATTGGCCTCTCGGGAGAAATGCCCGCCACATCTAGCAAGTGCCCCACGCCAGGCCATGGAACCTTACGCAGGTGTTCCAGGCCATAACGGGTGATTACCCTGTTTTCATCAATAAGGGGCACCACATCGGCGATAGTCCCAAGGGAAGCGATCGCCATGCAATCGCGGATATGGGAGCGCAGGTCCTCCCGAACCTTTCCTGATAGATCATCAACCGTGGTCAGCCCCCAGGCCAATTTGAAAGCCACACCCGATCCACTCAGGTGTTCAAAAGGAGCAGCCTTTCCAGGTAGCCTCGGATGGAGAATCACATCCGCTTCAGGAAGGGTTTCGCCAAACTCGTGGTGGTCGGTAATGATGACTTTCATTCCCAACTCGCGGGCCAGTTGCACCGGGCCAACCCCGGTGATACCACAATCCACGCTTACAAGGACTTTGGTTCCGGTGTCATAAATCTCGCGAATGGCCTCATCATGAAGTCCATATCCCAAACCCAGGCGGTGGGGCGTGTAATAAGTGACATCCCCGCCCATTTTGGCAAGGGTCCGGACGAGAATGGCGGTGCCGGTGCATCCATCGGCATCATAATCCCCATAAATACAAATCCGGGTCTGGCTGGCGCACGCATCGCGGAGAATGGCGACAGCTTCCACCATTCCAAAAAGCGTCTGAGGCGAATGAAGCCCGGCGATGGACGGATTCAGGAATTTTTTGCAAGAAACAGGATCCACCAACCCCCGCGAAGCAAGGATCCGGGCAACGATAGGTGGCACATCGATGGCCTTGGCCAAAGCTTCGATATCGCACTGGGGAGTAGGTTGGACGATCCATCGTTTTGGTGCATGGGCCAATGAAGACTCCAGGTTGTGGGGGGACCGAAAGGGACTATGGTACGCAACTGGCCCAATTGGAATTATCAGAAAACAAGGCAATCTTGTCCTCTCTGGTTCAGGAAGGGTGAAACGGCAACGCCGAATGTACCGGTCCCGCAACCGATTCCCCAACCATCCCTGGCCATCACCCCCAAAGGAAGAGCTAGAGGCGGTGGGGAATGGTCGATGTGGGAATGGATCCGGGGGTTTTACCCCCTTATGTCCCAACATTTGCATCAATCGCAACATGGAGGTTACGAATGAAACTGAATGGAAAAATCTGGATGCTTTTGGCCCTTCCCTTTATGGGAGTGATTGGCTGCAAAAGTATGTCCACGGATTGCGGCTGCTCGTCAGGGATGAGCAGCATTGGCTCAGGTAGTTCCTGGACCGCCTGGAGCCCCAAATGGGGTTGGGGCGAGTCCACATCTTGCTCTACCTGTGAAACATCAACGGTCGTCGCGAGCTCAAAAACCCAAAGCTCCGAAGGAAAAATTGTTGAGGGGAAAGTCGTAGAGGCAAAACCCGCCAACAAATCCAACGCCAATAAAATCGTAGTTCCCGATGAAGTCCGTAAGCCGCTTCCCAGTCGGCTCGACTAAGCCTTCGTTGAACGAACCTAAAACGAAACAACCCGCCAAATCCGGCGGGTTGTTTCGTTTTAGGGTTTGAAATTCCAAAAGGCACTTCGATTGCCAATCTGTTGTCCCAAGGTCTTTGAGGATTTTCCAATCTCAAAGGGTATTTCCAAAGGGTTGGGCTTTCCGCCTCTGAATTGGGAGGTGGGGATCGATTTGGAAGTGGCCTGAATCGCCCCAAGTGGAAATGGACCTCGGGAACCCCAAAAACACCACTTCGTCACCGCCAAAAGGGTCAACTGGGCCCTTAACGGGAAACCCGTGAAACAATTGCATTTTGTCAAAAATGACTTAAGTATATAATTACAAATGTTTTACAACACTATTCTCACATTAGTGAGGCAAAAGAAAGGTGGGGTTGTAGCGATTTAAGCGAAGACACCACGGACAACGAGAATAGGGGGACATGGCAGGGGTGGGGGGTAAGGAAAAGGAGTAAAGCTGCTCAAGGGGGTCAACGTGGGGGACGATAAAAAGCTTGGAAAGTCGCTGAGTCCTGTTGTGATCCAGAAACGGAATCTGGTGAGAGGATGAGGCGAGTTTCCCAGGCCGAAAACACCCAGTGAGCCATTAGGGCAACCTGGAAACTGAATCAAGGCCCGTAGAAGAGTTCCATGGAGGTTCTCACCCGTGAAAGCTGCGATCCTGCTTCTCACTTCGGCTTGGATGGCAAGCGCGAATCATCAAGCCCCCGCCAACAAAGCTGCCGCTGACAAAGCCGGCAAAGCCGCTGCCTGCAAGGGCGGTTCCAATTGTGGCGATTTCCTTTCCAGCCTCAAAGGCAAACTGAGCGGCCTCGGCGGCGGTCTCAGCAACAAGCTTTGCGGCGACAAGGCCGCTGCTGCTGGCAAGGGTTCCAAGGGCTGTGGGGACATGAGTCTCCTTGGTGGCCTTAAGGATAAACTCGCTGCTCTTGGCAATGATGCCAAGTGCGGTTTGGGCAACTTGAAGGACCGCCTCAGCGGCCTTAGCCTCTGCAGCACCAAGGCTGCTGGCGGCAAGGGTGCGGATGGCAAGGGTTCCAAGGCTCAGGACCCAGGCAAGGGTTCCAAGGCTCAGGACCCAGGCAAGGGCTCCAAGGCTCAGGACCCAGGCAAGGGCTCCAAGGCTCAGGACCCAGGCAAGGGCGGAAACAAGGCCCAAGACCCAGGCAAGGGCGGAAACAAGGCCCAAGACCCAGGCAAGGGCGGAAACAAGGCCCAAGACCCAGGCAAGGGTGGAAACAAAGCCCAGGACCCAGGTAAAGGTTCCAAAGGCCAAGACGCCGGCAAGGGCGGAAACAAGGGTCAAGACGGAAGCAAGGGAAGCAACAAGGGAACCAAGGCTGACGCATCCACCGTCCCCGGAACTCCCGCTGTTCTCGCCAACCCCTTCTAGTTAAAACCTGGATAACAGTAAACCAAGGCCGGGATTTCCCGGCCTTGATTTATTTAAGGGGCTTTGTTTTCGTTTTTCCTTCCTCTTCGTCCAAATGAAAATGATGAAGCATTCGGTGATAAAACGGGGCCATCATAATTCCCATCAGGGTTAAATACGCAATACCACTATATAAAGCGTAAAAAGTCGAAAATAGTTTGCCCACTGTTGTCTTGATTTCCAACACGGGTCCCATGCCTGCCAATATCATCGCGGCGTTGTGTAACGCATCAATCCACTCGCAGGGAACAAATACCCAATAGCCAACAGTTCCAAGAACCAGCGAAAAGAAAGTGATCCCAATAACCAATGCAAAACTGATTGCAACCCTGAAAAGAAAATTCCACAAACTTATCAGGGGAACGCTTTTGTGTTCAAACTTGGTGATCATCGATTATTCCCCCCTGGAATTGCATTCCCCCTTGGTAACGAATTCGTCAAAAGGAAAACCTCATTCCGGAAAACTTCAATTCCAAAATCCCGCTCGGAAAAGCCGGTTTTTCCCTGGCCCCGTTGGATTTATCTTTGCCGCCAAAGGACATCCATGGGAACAGCAAGTTCCGTCAGCCTGGGCCCAACAATCTCCAGAAACCGTTTGGCATCCTGGGGATAGCCCGCTGTGGGTTCCAGCCCTTCGATTTTCGATTGCCACCAAAGATTAAAAGCGTCCATGTGCCTCTCGCGAAGGTATTTTGCCACCATTGACGCGAGCGCCACCGGCATATGATTTTGATCCGCCTTCGACTCAAAACTCACCGCCAATTCCCTTTCAGGAAAAGTGATCCTGTAAGTGGATTTTCCCAGGGATTCCTCTCCGGGGGTGACCCATCCCCCCAATAACGATCCCAACCAGGGACCGTATCGATCCCGACCTCCCAATTTGTCGACGACCGCCTGGACCCCATCCCCCGACTGAATCAAGCCCGGTCCTTCCCCGGCTCCGATTCCCCAATGTAGAAATTTTCCAACACCATCAGTGAGCACGGTGGCTTTGCTGCCTGATTGATCAACCGCCAGATTGAAGGCTTTGGGAAACACCATTCTGATTCGGACATGTATCGGACCCAATCCAGCCGCTGCCAGGTTTGTGTTCCAGGCATCCAATTGTTTTTGCCTTTCCGGGTTTAATTCGATTTCCGGGAAGGAGAGCCCCGGGTCATGCCACGGTTCGTTCTTCTCAAACGCTGGCTCGATCCAGTAAGGAGCCAGAGAAGCCCAAAGATTTTTATCCAAAGGATTAATTCCCAACATGAACAGGGCGTTTTCGAGCCTTTGAAGACCTTCCTCTCGTTTTCCCGCCGAAAAGACCTCCTTTGAATCATCAACAAGAAGTTTTTTACCCGCCTTGCGCTTTTCTCTAGTGGTTGAATCCTCAAGCCAATCCCACAATGGGACAATTTGTCCAGGGGTTGCCCCGAATTTTTCCCGTGGAACCCGAATGGCCACCGCCGCCTGAACGAGTGGACCCAGATTGGGACCATACCCCGCCTCATCGATGCCGATATGCCAGACCCATTCGTTTTTTGCATCCATTCGCCTGATTCCCCATCGTCCCGTAAATCAGCCAAAAGATCCTCATTCCAAAAGATGGACAACTCTGCCATGCTTGCCGACAACATTTTCGCGAAGATCATCGAGGGAAAAATCCCTGCCCGAATCATCCACGACGATGCGCATTGCCTCGCGTTTCATGATGTCCATCCACAGGCCCCTGTCCATGTGCTGATCATCCCAAAAAAAATAATTCCGACCCACGACACCCTGACCGCCGAGGACGGACCGCTTGTTGGGCACCTGAATCTCGTAGCTGTAAAGCTGGCAGGGGAACTTGGCTTGGCAGACGGTTACCGCCTGGTTATCAATTGCAAGGACCAGGGAGGACAAACCGTTCCCCATCTGCACATGCACCTTATGGGTGGTCGGCCCCTTCACTGGCCCCCTGGCTAAGAAGCTCGTCCAGATTTTCGGATGCCTCCTGGCAGGCATCCGGCTCACGGTTCGCAAGATCGTTCACCTCGTGCCAATCCTCGGGTTGCCTGAACCAAAAAAGAGTTTCCGCCTCCTCTTTTAAGGAATCGGTTCGGCGAATCAGTGTCGAATCCCCATCCCGCAAACACTCCCAGCGAATTTCGCCCGTTTCGGAATGGGTCGAGTGCCGGGACAGGTGATGGTCATCGCCGACAACCTCGGGGATTCCTTTTTCATGAAAATCCCGTGCCCTTGCCAACCAGTCCGCAAGCGCCCTGTGTCCGGTGAAATCCCTGGATGCCAAACCAGGCTCCACCTCGGGAGAATGGATTATCAGGGGAATTCGCAGGACTTCCTGGGAAAGAGGCCGCTCCTGATCCGGCCCTGCCCAACCCATTTCCCCCAAAGGAAATCCGGTGTCCGAGGTCACCACCAGGGCCCATGGCGTGCCATGCCAGGCCTTGTCCACCTCGTTGTAGATCAGCTCTAATTCCGAGTCAAATTTTGTCAAAATTTCCGCGCGGGCCGCTTGCAACCTTCTGGCCAGGGCCCCCATTGGATCGACGGGACCCAATTGAGGCTGCATGGGTCCGGTTTCTTCCTCCGGATCCGCCTCTCCAAGCGCGGGACCGGGATCAGCCACTTCAAGAATATCCCCCGGCCATGGCCACAAAAGCTCAGTTCGCTCCACAATCAGAAGCTCATCCCGGGCAGCTTTACTGATAGCCTTGGCGAGGGCTTTGAGGGCAAGCGTTTGGGAAAGTTCCTGTGCTCCGGAGATCAGACTGGGCACCGCTTTGGGGACTTTGGTGTCCAAAATCCGCAAACGGAAAGGCGCCAACTTGCCCCAGGCTTTTAGCCCCTGGAGCCAAATTTGGGAAATTTCCGCAGTATCAGGCGTTTCGGAAAAATGATGGCGGGCAACCAGCGATTCCGCAGCAAGGGCATCCAAAAACGGGGTTTCAGCCCAGACCCCGCCATAGATATTAAGGCAAGCTGCGCCCATTCCCCGGTTCACTATCAGTAAGACTCGCATAAAATTCTTTATAGCCCTTTTGGGGTGTGTGGCGCTTCCTTGACTCCATTGGTCTAACGGTCTACCAATCAATTGTCTAAGCGCCAATGTGGACCTTCCGTGCCACAAGAAGGCTCGCCCCGACTTTTCCGAAGGGGTTGGACCTCCCATCCGGCACGCCACATGAGGATTTTCAGATGACTGTTGTACCTCCCCAAAAGCCCCTCATGGCTACAAACAGTTCTGTTCCTCCCAAATCATTTGACCTTCCACGAATTGAAGCTGCCGTTCGGGAAATTCTTTTTGCCGTAGGCGAAGATCCTGACCGCGAAGGACTTTTGGAAACGCCCAGTCGGGTTGCCAAAATGTATTCTGAAGTCTTTTCCGGGCTGAAAGCCGATCCAAGAATTCACCTCAAGAAAACTTTTGAGCAAAAATACGACGAAATGGTGATCGTAAAAGACATCCGTTTTGAAAGCTGCTGCGAACATCACCTTCTCCCTTTTTTGGGCAAGGCGCACATAGCTTATCTCCCCAATGGCCGCGTGGTTGGCTTGAGCAAATTGGCTCGTGCAGTAGAAGCGATTTCCCGCCGCCCCCAAGTTCAGGAACGAATCACCGAGGAACTTGCCGACATTCTCATGGAGGAGCTCAATCCCCGGGGTGTTGGCGTGATCCTTGAAGCAAGCCATTCCTGTATGACTATCCGGGGGGTGCGCAAACCCGATGCTTTGACAACAACCTCCGCCATGCGGGGCATTTTCAAGGAAAATCCGATCACCCGTCAGGAATTTCTGACATTGGTATTTAACAAGCAATGACCCTACCCGGGCCAAATCCAATTGTCAGGAACCTGGACTCCACAGGTGCCATTTCCGTGCAGGTGCCACCCCTGAAAAGCGGTAAAGGTCCTCGGGAGATTCTCTTTTTTGCGATTGCCTCGGAAATAGCTAAGACCCGGTCCATATTCCTTTTGCTGGATGAAAACCTGACCATTAGCCAAGTTAGGGCTCTGCTGATTTCCGCTTTTCCCCCCCTTGAACCTCTTCTGCCTTGTTGCGCTTTGGCAGTGGATGGGGTGATCGCGCGGGACTTTGACCTATTGGGGCCAGCCAGCACAATTGCGGTTCTTCCCCCGGTCAGTGGAGGATAGGCATTGGCAAAACTCCTGCGCGAACCCCTGGAAGGATTCGAGGCCCAATTTGCGACTCCCGACCCGGCATGCGGGGCCAGGGTAATGTTTACAGGTTTGGTCCGGGAGGATACCAATGGGGCCACTACCTGTGCCTTGGAATATGATGCCTATGAGCCCATGGCGATAAAAGCCATGGAGGATATCGAGGCGGAAGCCTTGAAGCTTTTCGGAATAAGGCGCGCACTGGTCATCCACCGGGTGGGTCATGTTCTGGTGGGCCAAATCGGCGTCCTTGCCCTGGTCGAGTCGGGTCATCGCAAGCAAGCTTTTGCCGCCTGCGAATGGCTAATGAATGAGGTCAAAAAACGGGTCCCCATCTGGAAAAAAGATATTGGGCCCAACGGCGAAATATGGCAACACCCCTTATCAGGCAGCCTGAATCCCCAATCTCCAGGATCCCCCTGACGGGTATTCCCTCCAACTCATCACCGCGCACTTTCTCACAGGGTATGCCATCGACCGGGCCCCTCTTGGATACTTTTGGCAGAATCCACAGATCCCTTCGTGTCAGTGTTACGGATCGCTGCAACCTCCGCTGCACCTACTGCATGCCGGAGGAGGCCACATTTTTGTCTGGCAATCAACTCCTATCCCGAAAACAAATTCTCCAGGTGGTTTCCGCCGGGGTTGAGCTGGGTCTTACCAAAATCCGCCTAACGGGGGGCGAACCACTTTTGCGCAAGGACCTGGTTGAAATTGTTGGCGACTTAACCCAAGTGGAAGGGATTGAAGACCTGAGCCTCACCACAAACGGAATCCTTTTGACCGAATTCGCCAAGCCACTTTTCCTTGCCGGATTGCAACGGCTTACCATCAGCCTCGACACCCTTAAGGAAGATACCTTTCACAGACTTGCCCGCCGGGATGGATTAGCCCGGGTTTTGGGTGGAATTGAGGCAGCTTTGGAAGCAGGATTCAGGGAAACCAAACTCAATGCGGTTATTCTGAAGGGGGTCAACGAAGACGAAATCGTTCCCCTTGCGGCTTATGCGCGGGAAAGGAACATCACCCTACGCTTTATTGAATCGATGCCAATCGGGGCGGACCCGTGGGATCGTGGTGCCATGGTGTCTGGCAAAGAGATCCAAAACACACTGGAAGCCAACTGGGGCCCCCTTACCGCCGTATTGGGACAAAATCCTCATGCCCCGGCACTCGATTTTCAGTTTGCGGACGGACGAGGCAAAATCGGCTTGATCATGTCAGTAACGCGCCCTTTTTGCGGGCAATGTGACCGATTGAGGCTTACCGCCGATGGTAAATTAAGAAATTGCCTATTTTCTCTGGAGGAGACAGACCTTCGCAATGCATTGGAGACCCCCAATGGCCCGGAATCCTTGCAGGTTTGCTTCCGGAAATCCGTATGGGGAAAATGGGAAGGGCATGAGATCAACACTTCCCGCTTCCTTAAGCCGGACAGGACGATGCACTCGATTGGCGGGTAATCGGAAACGAAAATCTTTCAGAATCCAGAGCTTTCATTGTCAATACAAATATAGACAACCACTGCTTGATTAAGATTAAAAAAAGAGCGCCTGGCAAAATTCCAAGTGCTCTTTTTTGTTTTCGTAAAATTGGTTTCGTTTACTGGTAAGAACGGGCAAAACTACCAGTCGTCGACATGGCCCCAACGGGAAATGCTGCGGTGATCCGGGAGGATTCCTGAGAAGGCGCTGCGGCAATGTCCATCCAAAGCTCTTCGCCATCCTGGATGTCGGTAAGCCCGATCCAGTTGCAAACCTTGGCTTCGTCATGGCCAATCCGCAAAACGATGGTGGTTGGTGTCCCATCAAGGAAGTGAATCCGGCCAGAAGTGCCAGTGCGACGAACGCTAAAACGGCGAATCCGGAAACCGGGGATCCGTGTCAGGCTGGCTTCACGATGGGTAAGCGGAAAACAATGGAGGTCGATAAGGCATTCTTCGCGACCGGCAAGTGCCCTGCCCAAACCCAAAAGACGCTGCCCATGCTTACAAAAAGCGTCGAGCCCTGTTTGAACGGGCCGGTAATCCGGCCACATTGGCTTGTAGCCTTCAAAAGCAATATTGTTCTCAACTCGATCCGCGGAAGGATCGCGGCGGAACAGCAGAGTCAATTTTCGTGACATCATAGGTGAATATCTCAGCGCGGGCAGTCGGGATCTTCCTTTCTCCCTGGTGACCCTCCCCCCATCCATGGCGGAACAATCGGGATACCTGGTGCGATGCCGCTGTCCGCCCCAAGCATTTACTTAGGATAAAAAGATTTCCTAAAGGTTCCAGCACAAAGTGTATTATTTGGCCCCTGTCAATCAATTCGAAGTGTGAGTTGTTCCTATTCGGGGGCTATTGAGGATTACGACCGAATAATGCAAACGCCCTGGGGGTGGCCACCCGCCCACGAGGAGTTCTAATGATAAATTGCTCCCGCAGAAGGTAGGGCTCAATTTCTTCCGAAAGTGTATCTGAGGCAAGGTTTAGGGTTGCCGCTAACGCCTCAACACCGGTAGGTCCACCTCCGAAAACATCGATCAAAGTCTCAAGGTACCTTCTGTCTTGCCTGTCCAGTCCATCCTTGTCAACCTCCGCCATATCCAGAGCAGCTTTGGCAATCGAAGCTGTAATGGTCCCATCCCCCTCAGAATGCGCAAAATGCCTTGACCACCACAATCGGGAGTTTGCAATCCGGGGGGTTCCACGGCTCCTTCGGGCAATCTCCACGGCCGCCTCGGGATCCAAAACCGTATTCAGCTTTTTCGCATTGAGTGTGACGATGCGCGAAAGTTCCTCGGTCGTGTAATACTCCAGGTGCTCCTGCATTTTGAAACGATCCCGCATCGGACTCGACAACATACCGCTTCGGGTTGTCGCACCAATCAGGGTGAATCGCTTAAGCCGCATGGTAAGGGTCCTTGCATGCACCCCCTCACCCAAAACAATATCTACTCGGAAGTCTTCCATTGCCGGATAGATGAACTCTTCCACAACCCGGGGCATACGGTGGATCTCATCGATAAACAGAACCGAGCCCTCCTCAAGGTTGGTCAAAAAAGGGAGAAGGTCAGCCGGTTTGGTTAGCGCGGGTCCCGAGGTCATCTGAAGATTGACACCAAGCTCCGTAGGCAAAACCGTGGAAAAGGTTGTTTTTCCAAGGCCGGGAGGTCCATCAAAAAGAATATGGGAAAGGGGTTCTTTGAGTTTGCGACAGGCATTAAGGGCAATTTGCAGGCGCTGCACAACCGCTTTTTGGCCAATGACTTCCCTGAGGAATTTAGGGCGTAGCGCGGCATCCCTGTCCCGGTCAGTCACGCCTCCCGAACTGCCCGACCCAGCCATAATGGGGGCTGCGGCGCTCTGTGTTGGGACAGGCGCCTGGTTTGCCTGATTAACTATGGGCTCTCTGGCCATTGCGGACTCCATTTTCCGTGGAAAGGGCGGTACCCCTTCCGCCCATCCTATGTCTTGTAGATTTCACGAAGGATTTCTTCAATGGATGCGTTGGCACCCAGCACCGCGTTTGCCTTGTCGAGTCGCAACCTTGCATCGGCCGGCGCATGCCCCAACGCCAAAAGCGCCTGAAGTGCCTCTTCGTATCCCTTACCCACCGCCGGGGTCGTTCCTCCCCCGATACCGACACCAGGAAGCGCCATGGCAAAACGAACAACCTTGGTCTTCAGGGCGGCGATGATCTTGTCTGCGCTTGCCTTGCCAATGCCCGGGAGGGTGGAGAGCCATTTCCCATCCTCTTGCTGGATGGCGCGAGCAACCTCCTGCGGGGGACGGGCTAGTGCCTTGATGGCTTTTCGTGTGCCGACCCCATCGGCGGTGCAAAAGAGTTCAAAAAACTCGAGTTCCCCTTCGGTGACAAATCCAATGAGGCGGGGAACAACCTTCCCCTGCATCGGATTACCCTCGAAGTAATGAATGGTGAAAAGCTCCACTTCTTCCCCGACCCGGTTTTGAAGCTGGCGGTGAACAAATTCGGGAACAAGCACCTGATATTCAAAGAATCCCACATCCAGGCGGGCTTCTTCATCAAACAACTTACGCAACCTACCCCGGATGGCGGTGATCATGAAAAAGACCCCTTCTTGGTTTTCTTTCCGTGAACTTCGATTTCGAGGCCTGAACTTTGGCGCTTGATGTGAAAGAGGTGGCAAAGCGCAACAGCCAATGCGTCCGCCACATCCGCAGGCTCGGGAATCGTATTAAGACCCAACTCGCGCATAATCGAATACTGCATTTGTTCCTTGCTTGCCCTACCGGCGTTTGTCACGGTCTTTTTGATGTTTGTGGGGAGATAGTTGACCAGGGTGCAGTTGGCCAAATGCAATTCATGTACAAATACCCCACGGGCATGCCCCATAAGAATGGCGGTTCTGGGGTGTTGGTAGTGGGAATAGAGTTGTTCCATAGCGGCATGGTCGGGATGATAATCCGCCAGGATTTCCCGTAAACCTTTTGCCAGACTAACCAATCGGGCCCCGAGTTCCTTGTCGCCTTTTTCGGGCCGAATCACCCCTGCCTCGAGGACCATAATCCGGCCTCCGCCTGATTCGATTACCCCGTATCCGGTGATTTGCAAACCAGGATCGATACCGATTACCCTTATTTTGGGAAATGGAACTCCGATATTGCCAACTTCGACATCTGATTGCGTGGTTTCACCAGGATTGGTGAACTTGTCCGATTGGTTTACCAAATCATTCCTGTCTTCGCTCACGGGGCCCCCAACCTAGGATTGCCGCCAGATCGTCCCACCCGGGCGGTCCTCCAGAGTAATGTTCAGATCGGTCAGCCCTTTGCGGATTTGGTCCGCCATGGCGAAATTCTTGGTCTTGCGCGATTCGGCCCGCAGCTCAATCAAAAGCTTCATCAAGCCATCCGTTAATCCTGTCCCCGATTCCTTAACAGTCTCTTCCTCAAAAAGGCCCAACAATAGCCCGCACTCCCTCAAAAGGGTGGCACCTGCGATCAACGGATCAAGCGAAGCCTGATCGCGATTTTCTTCGAGGCGAGTCTCAGCTACAAATCGGTTCAGTCGGGTAAGCATCTCATGGAGCGCCCCGATAGCGCCACCTGTATTGAAGTCATCGGCCAGCGATTCAAAAAGGCGGGCAGAAAGTGTCATAATGTCCCGCAAAAGCCCCTCAGGCGCAAGCGCCGGGTCAAGCCTTTTTGCCTCGCGGTGTTTGGGTGTTTCCAAATAGAAGAACGATTTCCCGGAAATACGTGCAAAAAGCTCGAAGAACCTGTGGAACCCTTCCAGCGTTCGGCCAACCTCCTCAAGGCGAGCCTCGCTGAACTCAATCGGGCTGCGGTAGTGGCTGCTTAGAAGGAGATAACGGATTGCCTCGCTTTTGTGACGCTTTAGCAAAAGGGAAACGACAACCTCGTTCCCCTCGCTCTTGGACATTTTCTTGTCCCCGGTCTTCATCAAACCGTTGTGCATCCAGTATTTAGTAAAGGCATGGCCAAGATAGCTTTCGGACTGTGCCAGTTCATTTTCATGATGGGGAAATTGAAGGTCGAGGCCGCCACCGTGGATGTCGATAGGTGCGCCCAACCATTTCAGCGACATGGCCGAACATTCGATGTGCCATCCGGGACGGCCTGGCCCCCAGGGGCTGGGCCAACTGGGCTCACCAGGTTTGGCACCCTTCCAAAGTGCAAAATCCCCAGGGTTCTTTTTGCGGTCAGAAATTTCAATCCGCGCTCCGGCTTCCATCTGCTCGGGATCACGGTTGCAAAGCTTGCCATAATCGCCATCCGAGGCGACATCAAAGTACACATCTCCGGCGGAAGGATAGGCATGCCCTTTGGCGATGAGACTTTCAATCATCGAAAGGATTTCGGGGATGTGGTCGGTCGCTTTGGGAAAAAGGTCAATTCCCCGGACCCCGAGAGCTTTGAGACAATCCATATAGTCGGCGGTAACGCGCTCGGCGACGATTGGAACTGTGGAATTTTGTTTAACTGCTTCAACGATCAGCTTGTCGTCAATGTCGGTGATGTTGACAACAAATTTGACCTGGTAACCGGCCCAGGAAAGAAATCGCTTGACTGTGTCAAAAATCACAGGGCCAACCATGTGCCCAACATGACTGGGCTTGTAGACAGTTGGACCACAGACATACATTCCAACACGGCCAGGATGAACCGGTACGAAAGGTTCTTTTCGCCTTGTCAGGGTGTTGTAAACCGAAATCGCCAAATCCGAACCCGCCTCAAAAGCCATGATCCCTCCCGCGCAAATCCCTTTGCAGGAGCACCACCGCCTGACAGGCCATCGCCTCCAGGCGCCCAATGTGCCCCACTTTTTCCCCGGTTTTCGCCTTTATGTTCACCCGATCGGGCTCAACCGCCAAAAGAGCGGCAACATGATCGCGAATCCGCTCCTTGTCCGGGCCTAGCTTTGGCCTTTGGGCATGGATAATGATGTCGGTGTTTACCACCTCATACCCAAGCCCTTGCATCCGCGCCAAGGCCCCCTCGATAAAAATACGACTGTCGGCACCCTTCCAGATCGCCTCAGTATCGGGATAGAGTTCGCCTATGTCCCCAGCGCCAATTGCACCGAGAATCGCGTCGGTCAGAGCATGCAGGACAATGTCACCATCCGAATGTCCGGCAAGACCGTGGCTGTGCTCAATTGTGATTCCGCCCAAAATAAGCGGGCGCCCTTCCTCAAGGCGATGCGTGTCGTGGCCCAAACCCACCCGAATGTCCATTGTGGTCACCCGTCAAAAGGAGTCATCAACGAATGGTTCTCGAAGCGAGCAATTTCCTTGATGAAACTTAATGTAACCTGACCAACAGGACCGTTGCGCTGCTTGGCGATGATTACATCTACCTCGCCTTCGCGCTCACCCGGGTTATTCCGTTCGGGCCGATGAAGCATCATCACCGTGTCGGCGTCCTGTTCCAGACTTCCTGATTCGCGAAGGTCCGCCATTCGGGGAACATTTCCCTCGCGATCTTCCGAGGTTCGGTTCACCTGGGCCAAAGCAACAACAGGCACACCAACCTCACGGGCCAGCATTTTGGTCCTTCGGCTGATCTGGGCCACCTGTTCCTGACGGGGATCCCGGCGGTTTTCCGGCTCAATAAGCTGCAAATAGTCGATAAATACCGCCCGCAGGCCACAAGTCTGTTTCATGCGCCGGGCATTCGCCGCGATGCGCAACATGCTTTGACCCGGACTGTCATCAATGTAAAGCGGTGCTTTTCTCATCTCATCCCCAGCTGAGAGGATAAGGCTCATGTCTTCGCTTGTGAGACTGCCGCTACGAAGTTTTTTAAGATCGACGCGCGCGTGCGAGGAGATAAGTCGCTCTGCCAATTCGATTCGGGATTGTTCCAGACTGCAAAAGAGGACCGGAACCTGAGCATCAACTGCCATGTTTCTGGCCAGGTTCAGGGCAAAAGCGGTTTTCCCGATTGAGGGACGGGCCGCGAGAATGATCATTTCGCCGTTCTGAAAGCCCGCGGTAAGCGTGTCGAGGTCGGTATAACCCGTTGGAACACCGCTTATCGCAAGCCCGGACCCCTGACTGCGGACATCAATCCTGTCATAAGTCTCTTTAAGAACATTATCAAAACGATGGTAGTTGCCGCTAACACCAGCGTCTGCAACCGCCAGCATTTTGCCTACCGAGCGGTGTAAAATCTGATCCGCTTCATCCGCCGCGCCGTATGCTTCGCGCAGGATCTCGTTTCCTGTGGATATCAGGTTACGCAAGACGCCTTTGTCACGAACGATTTTGGCGTAATATTCCGAGTTGGCTGCGGTGGCTGTCGAATCCCAAAGTTCTGCCAAATAGCCGTAGCCACCAATTTCCTCTATGTGCCCTTTTTGTTTCAGATCTTCCGCCAAAACGACAATGTCAACAGGCTTGCCATTGTCGAAAAGACTGGCAATTGATTCATAGATTAGCCGGTTTGCCGAATCGTAAAAATGGTCGGGCTTGACGATGACAACGCAATCGCTGATTACCGTGTTGTCGCGCAACAGGCTCCCCAAAAGGGACCTCTCAGCATCCGCATTATGGGGCGGAGTCCGGTCCGTATTTTGGTTTTCATGCGATTGTGGGGGGGACCCGGAGGGCCGTCGAGCCATGACTTTTGTGATCTCCCCCGAAAACTCTTAACCCACAAAAAAGCGCCTCCACAACGGAAGGCGCCTTAGCGCGGTGAGACCGGTGAGAGAGCCTTAACGGCGCTCCATCACAGGAACCACTGCAACCTTGACTTCGGTCTCGATATCGTGACCAAGGTTGATCTTGACCGCGAAAAGACCGGTTTCCTTGATCGGATCTTGTAGCTTGACCATCGATTCCTCGATGACCATGCCCTTGGTCCGAAGACCAGCAACGATTTCCACGATACCTACGGAGCCATAAAGATGGCCTTCGGCTGTGGCCTTGGCTTCGATAGCGATACCGGAAAGCCGACTGATCTGATCGGCCAGACTGCGCAGATCCGCCTTTTTGGCCTCCAGCGCCTGATGAAGTCGCTGACGATACTGCTCAAGAAGGCGCAGGTTATGGGCGGTGGGAACCGTCGCAAGACCACGGGGAAGGAGGTAGTTGCGGGCGTAACCTGGCTTCACCTCAATCTGTTCGCCGCGATGTCCCAAGTGGAGAACATCCTCGGTCAGGACCAGCTTGATGTTGCCGTTCTTGCCCTTTACCAAATGCTTGCGCGTCTTGACGCTCATAACCCTAATCCTTTTCTCTCACAGAATCCCATTCATCATGCAGGGCCCGATTTCCGATCGTCGGGTTGCCCGGATTTTCTTTGGAACGGATGGTCCCTTCCTAAAAAGGAAGATCGCTTTCAGGGGCAAAATTCCCCCGGGGAGGATTTCCCTGATTAAGCGATGGTGGCATGTCTTCGTCATAGGCAGGAGGCCGCCCTGACTCATAACGCTTGGCACCACCTGAAAATCCGCCCTCGTCACTACCCTCCCCGCCGCCTTGGCGCGAGTCGAGCAGCTGAAGATTGTCAACCACCAGCTTTAGTTGGCTACGCTTCTCACCCTGTTGAGTGGTCCACGAGTCCAGTTGCAGGTGGCATTCGAGGTAGAGTTGGGTCCCCTTGCGGCAATTTCGCTCAATGCGATCCGCAAGCGTACCCTGGTCACCCCGATTGAATGCCTCACAGTTAAGCCACACGGGCTCGTCTTCCCATTGCCCCGTCTGGGTGTTCTTTTTGCGGTTATTCACCGCAAAACCGAACTTCGCAACCTTCCCGCCATTGCTGAAAGTACGAAACTCGGGGTCCCGTGTCAGGCGACCAATCAGGAACACACGATTGAGGTTTGCCATGAAGACCTTCCTTCGACGAATCGGGGCTTTGAAATTAGCTTACGAGCTAATGACTAATTCCCCGAACTCGCCCAAGAATTTCCTGATTCCTTTGAAATTAGCCTTCCGAGCGCGCGGCTTCTGGAGCCGGACGACGACGACGATTGCGATCGCGATCGTGATCGGTATCGAACAGATCTTCTTCTGGTGGTTCGGTGACTGACTGGAAGCAGAACGCATTGGGGTCCTTGCCAACAGCCAACATCGCTTCGGCGAGCTTTGGGTGAATCCTGGTCACCATGTGACGAAGGATAAATTCGTTAATGCGAAAATCGCCTTCAAGACCCACAACCCCGGCGGTTGGCATGTTGAAGTAGAAGAGATAATAGATTCCCTTCTTCTGCTTGCGAATTGGGTAGGTAAATTTGCGCTCGTCCCAAACCCGATGGGTGACGATTTCGCCATTGTTGCGCTTGAAAAGGGCCACAATCGACTCAATGGTCTTGGCCAGATCGCCACCAATTTTGCCCGAGTCCAAAATCACCATACATTCGTAAAAGCCGTTCGCTGTTGCCACCTTCATGTACTCCCAAGTCCTGATCCTGTGGATCGCCGTTCTTCTTGTTACCTAAAGCCCTTGTTCCTTTTGGGATGGGCCTTTTTCTTTTTTGGCCTTCGCGGCTTCCGTGGTGTTGAACCGGTTCATGCAGGGTTGAACCCCTTGACGCAACCAGCACTCCACAGCGTCCGCCGCCTTCTCTACCGCATCCCGGATCGGTTCCCGTTCGTGGGGCTTGAATTTCCCCAAAACATGATCTGCCAGATCCCGTTCACCTGCGGCATCCACCCCCACCCTTAAGCGGGGATATTCTGTGGTCTGGAGAACATCCTGAATGTTCCTCAAACCGTTATGACCTCCGTGCGTCCCTTGAGCCCTGACACGGAGTTTTCCCAGGGGAAGACTCACATCGTCGGTAACTACCAGGACATCAGCGGGAATCACACGGAAAAAACCGGCAATTTCCCTGACACATTGGCCACTGAGATTCATAAAGGTTTGCGGCTTGACCAGCAAAACCTTCTCATTTCCCAGAAGGACCTCACGGACCAACCCCTTCGACTGGAGTCTCTCCGTGCTTGCCACCAACCTTGAAGACACGCGGTCCAACACCTCATAACCGATGTTGTGCCTTGTCCCCTCAAAGGACTTGCCGGGATTACCCAAGCCGAAAACCAGCTTCATGGGTCCTCAAACCAACAGGTCCAAAGGATAGTTATGAAAGGTAGCCGAGAAAGAAAAAAGACTAGTCTTCCTTCTTGTCTTCCGCTGGCTTCTTCTTGGTAACAACCTCAGGTTCCGAAGCTCCACCTTCACCAGGTGTGGCCGCAACAACCGCCTTGGCTTCGACGATGTGCACAACGACGGCATCAGGGTCGTTGAGGACTTTAACGCCTTCGGGAAGCTTCATTTCCTTGACATGGATCGATTGACCCTTGTGAAGCTCTTCGACGCGAAGACGGATCGATTCGGGAACCGCAGTAGCAAGACACTCGATATGCAACGAGTGGAGCAGGTGCTCAAGGATGCCACCGCTGGTTACACCAGGAGCGATACCGCGCAATTCCACTGGAACATCGACCTTGATCCGCTCGTCGGCGGAGACGCGGGCGAAGTCAACATGGAGAATTTCAAGGCCAAGGTGATCGAATTGAACATCACGAATGACGGCCTTTTCCGTGTTGGAACCCTGGGACAAATCCACTACCCGGACGCCACCCTTGAGCAGGTGACTGAATTCCTTGCCGTCGAAGGCAAGGCTTACAGGGTCCTGACCGTGGCCATAGAGCACGCCGGGAACCTTACCGGTTCCACGAAGACGGGCGACCCGCTTCTTGCCGTGATCCTTGCGCTCTTCCACCTTCAAAGTTGTGTTTGCCAACATAGTTTGTAGGCCCTTCGGCCAAGTCGCCTGTTTGTGTATCAAAATACAAAAGGCCGCCCAAACCCAAGGGGCGGCCCGACCCTTCTTCAGTCGGATTCAATAATTATCCGATAAAATCGAATAATGGCAAGGCCATCATGCATTCCGGACACAAATTCTTTAAATTTGAACCGGAAACACCAACCTTGTCTGGTTAACCTAGTCAACGAGGATCCAATGTCCCCCTCACACGCCTTGGCAATATTTCTCGGATGCGGTATTGGTGGGATCCTGAGAGTACTTTTTTCCGTTTGGACACCTACCTTGGGATCGTCTGGGTTCCCATGGGCAACGCTTTTTGCCAATTTGATGGGCGCCCTGCTCCTTGGCCTTATGGCAGGTCTGGGATTTTACCCAACCTCAACGCACAGAACTGCTTGGGTATTTGTAAGCGTTGGATTTTGTGGAGGACTTACGACCTTTTCCACCATGCAATTGGAACTTTTTGACTTATTGAAAACAGCACGCGCTGGTTTGGCTATCGAATACCTTCTAGCCAGCTCGATTTTGGGCCCCATTGCGATCGCACTGGGCTACAGGATTGGCACTTTTTTTCCGGCCATGTAAACTTCTATTATTTTTCACAGACTTCCCAACCCGGGCAGTCTGCGTAAACACTAAGGCAACCTGATCAAATCGATTATTTGCCGATTACTTCAAGCTCTGTGTTCTCATCCAGAGTCACGCTGGATAGCTCCCCATTGTCCTTAAGGATGTGAACACAAACGACAACCACATCATCCTGGCGGAGCCTATCGGTGGCCAACCCAGTGTTGAGATAATCCGCACGGCGAAAAAGCCCAACGGTTTCCGATTCCCAAACATGAAGCGTATTAAGCTGGATCTTCTGACGAATCTTGAGGCGATCCCCTTCTTTGAGGTGCTTTAATGTCGCAACAAGATCGGGGCGCAAGTCCTTGGTGGAGGAACGCTGGATCAGGTGTGGGGACATATTCGAATACCTCGTTAAGGGGACGCCAAACCAATCGATTTTTTTTAAAGCAAAATTTAGCCACGAACCAGGGCAATTCGGCCGGTTCGCGCCAATTCAATGATTCCATAGGGACGCATCAGGTCAATGAAAGGCTGAACCTTTCCTTCCACCCCGCAAAGTTCAATGACAACATTATCCGGCGAAATATCGACCAGACGACCTCGGAAAGTCTCCGCGAGCTGGGCAATTTCAACCCGTTGGGCCGCATTAGCTTTGACCTTTACAAGCATCAGGTCCCGCTCGACATAATTCATGGCGCTAATGTCTTGGACCTTTACCACCGTGAGGATTTTGGCAAGCTGCTTGCGGACTTGCTCGAGGACGGCATCGTCGCCACGAATGACGATGGTCATCCGGGAGAACTCAGGGGTCTCGGTTTCCCCCACCGCCAGGCTATCGATATTGAATCCCCTGGAAGCAAACATCCCGGAGATGTGCGCAAGAACACCAGGCTGATTTTGCACTAATGCTGAAAGAACATGCCGCATGTCAATGGTCCTAAAAAACGGAATCAACTCAATGAGTGGGATAGGACCAGAGCCCTTCACTTACAAGAAAATCCTTGAAAAACTCCACGGGAAAGATGGATTTCCCCGTGCAAAATCTAACTTAACCTCAATAGTAGTCGGAGAATGGACATGTCAACCTCGGTAGCCGGTTTCTTTGATTCCATTGCCAAGTACCAAATTCTTGGTTTGTCGGATGTCGAACGCTTGAGGAATAGCTGGGGGAAACCTGGCCGGGAAGGTGCTGACGATCCGACCAAACTTGCCCGCTGGCTTGTCGTAAACCAAAACTTGTCCGCTCATCAGGCCAAAAAAATCCTGGAGGGCAAAGCCGGGGACCTGGTATTCAGCAAATTTCGCATCAAGGATGCTGTTGAATCAGGCCCGCTTTCCGGTTGGCTGATCGCCGAGGACAACCTCCAGCGCCCGGTTTATCTGGAACCAATCGCCTCGTCCATCAGTTCTGATGGAGTCAAATTCCAATCCCTCAAAGACAAGGTAAACGCAGCCGCGGCGTTTCAGAATCCGCAGGTCACCCGGGTGATCGGCCTCCTCGAGCACATGGGGAAACATTGCCTCGTCCGGGAATTCCTCCAAGGCGAATCTCTTCAATCCCTTGTAAAGCGTCAGGCCCGACCAAAACCCCTGCAAGTGGCAAAGCTGTTCTCGCTACTATTTCAGGGTTGTGCCCAAATCAGGGAATCGGGCCTGTACCTTGGCCAGACTTCTCTCGAATCATTTGTCCTTACCCAAACTGGCAAACCAGGTGCATCGCACAAAACCGTGCGCATTATGGACGCCCTGATCGATCCGAAATTGCTGGGCCTTAAATCCTCCGGCGGAGCAAACGAGCAGGAGACAATTTTACGCCTTGGAAATGCTTTTTATGAGCTATTGACCCTGCAAAAACCTGGCTCCAATCCGGCCCCCGTGGCTTCGCTGGTGCCCGAAACCCCTGATATGATTGCGGAATTTGTCGACTCGCTTATTTCCCCAGACGAAGGCTCCCGCCCCACCAGCCTTGCCTCCGCAGGCAAGCAACTTCGCGTCGTTTTGGCCGCCGAGGAACACTCTTTGCAATCCGAGGCGGACGATGTGGTTGTTGCCGCAATAGTCATACCTTCCAGGGCCGCTTCATTTGCGAATGACTCAAACGACGACTCTGAAGAACCTCTGTCCGGTGCCGACAAGGTGCTGGCCTCGGTCCAGTCGTGGTTGGCCAAAATGGGAATCGCGACCCGCGATCTTATCCTTTTCACCGCCGGAGCTTTGACATTTTTGTTTGTGATTATTCTTGTCCTTGTGATTTTTTCCTTCGATCTGATTCCTCTGCTTTGCCTGGGTTTGGGTGGGGCGATGGGTTATGGCATCGAGCGCTTTCTGAAACATGCGGAATCCGAAAATTCCACCGAATCGGCACCCAATATGAATTAACAGGGAATCGCCTAAACATGAAAAATTAGCAAAAATATAGTGAAAAGGGAGGGTTTTGGGGCCAAGGCACAAATCGGACCATCGGTGCCGAAAGCATGCCTCCTTTGAAGGATTTCGACAGCACTCATGTGGGAGTGGGGGTTTCATAAATCCCTTCAAAGCCAAAACCCATTGAAAGCGGACCAACCCAAAACCATACAATGCCCATCCGGACCTGGAATGGTCCATTCGAAACATTGACAGGCGAAACCAGGGACGGAAAAGCAATGCGTGGTGGAGCATGGATGCGCCTGAGACTTTCCGTTCTTGTGACGCTGGTAATGGCGATCCCGGGTGCATTGGTTCCAGGCTATAGTATCCATTTGCAGAAGGATCTGGGTTTCGGGCCGGTTGAACTTGCGCTTTGCGCCGCCACACAGGGAATGGCTTCCCTTTGGGCACCCCTTTTTGGTCAAATTGCCGACCGCGTTCTCCCCCCCAACCTTTTGATGGCTATCTGCGCCTTTGGAATCACAGGAGCCATTGGCGGCCTGTTGATGAGCACCAGTCCGCTTTGGGTATTTGTCTTCACGCTACTTTATTGGATGCTAACCATTCCAACCTGGGTCCTGGCAAGCGCCCTGCTCTTCGCCCACCTGGAAGATCCGGAAAGGGATTTTGGCAAGACCCGGATGTGGGGCACGATCGGCTGGATCGCGGCGGGTTGGACACTGTTGCCTTTGGCGAGCTTAGGCTGGATGGAACACGCAGGAACTGCGCTATTTTTCCGCGTGGCAATGGGTCTGGCCGCCTTAACTGGGGTTTTTGCTCTTACCATGCCCTGGGACAAACCAGAACATCCACCCGGCCGCGCATTTGCCCCAGGCGCTGCCCTAAAACTACTCTGGAGCCGGTCGTTTTTCCTTTATGCATTGTGTGTCTTTGGAATCTGTATTAGCCAACCGTATTCCGTGCAGGGAACACCTCTACTTCTGCTGGAACTGGGATTGCCCAAGAATTGGCTAATGCCCAGTCTTACTCTTGCCCAGATCCCCGAAGCAGGCTTGGCATTTATTCTGACCGGTGTGGTTTTGCGATTGGGGATCAAGGGAGCGATGCGAACGGGCCTTATTGCCTGGTGCCTTGCGCTTTTCATTCTTTCAGTTTCCAAATCCCTTTGGCCGGCCCTGCTTTCGTTACCCCTCAACGGGTTTGTGATCACGCTCTATCTGATTGTTGGATCGATTTGGCTAAACAGCCGCACTCCCCCCGACCTGAGAACCAGCGCCCAGGCAATCGTGGTATGCGTCCAGGGGATGGGAATGTGCCTGGGACATTTAAGTATGGGCGTGCTTCGGGGAACCATGGAACTTTCCAGCGATTCCGAAGAGCTTAGATGGTGTTTTTTGGTGGGGGCGATAATCAACGGAATCCTGGCGACGCTTTTTTGGTTGGGTTTTGATCCCACCAGAGACCCACAATCCTCATGACAAATCGACCTAATTTCTGACACCAATTCCAATCCTGCCACCTAACGCCCGATTTGGCCACCAAGTAGCCTGGTGAATTGCAACCGGTTCCGTTATTTTTTCTTAAAACCAGATAAAAATCTCCCAATAAAACAGGCTTGACAACATCGACTATATCAAAATAATAAATCATCCTATAAAACCTCTAAAAATGCCCAGCGGGAACTCCCGTCGACAGGCCGATACCAAATAGCACTTCAATCCATACAAATCAATATAATTGCCAATTTGGCAACTAAGGATCCCGGAGCATGCCCATGCCGAATCCCCAAAATGAAGATTGGAGCTTTTTGTCCCCTCCCACAGTGCAAGGGGATATTGGCACCCTTGGAGGATACCGAATCCTCGCTTTGATTGGCAAAGGTGCCATGGGTTTCGTTTTCAAAGGTCTCGATATTGGTCTACAAAGGACCATTGCCCTGAAAGTCATGCGACCGACCATTGCGGCAACCCCAAATTCCAGGGATCGTTTGCTTCGTGAGGCCCGTGCGGTCGCCGGAATTCAAAGCGAAAATGTGGTAACAATTTACCAGGTTGGCGAGGATCGGGGAATTCCATTCATTGCGATGGAATTTCTTGAGGGACTGACACTTGAGGCCTGGCAAAGCCGTCAGAATAAAGCGGTTCAATTGGGAGCCGTGTGTCGCGTGGCCCGGGACCTGCTCCGGGGCCTGGCGGCAGCCCATGAAAAGGGCCTGGTGCATCGCGACATAAAACCAGCAAATCTTTGGGTGGACCAGAAATCAGGCAGAGTAAAAATCCTCGATTTTGGACTCACCAAAGACACCGAATCGGAGGAAAATCTGACCATTGACGGCTCCATTCTGGGGACCCCAGCCTATATGTCCCCGGAACAGGCAAGTGGAAAACCCGCTGATGTCCAATCAGATCTTTTTAGTGCGGGAACAGTACTTTACCACCTTTTAACAGGATCCAGTCCATTCCAACGACAAGGTTTGCTGCCAACGCTTTCGGCTGTTGTCAATCACCACCCACTTCCCATTCAATCCCTTCGACCTGAAATCCCTGAGCAAATAGCAGATTTTATCGGCCAATTGATCAACAAAGCCCCACGGGAACGGCCTGAAAATGGGCATATTGCATTGATGCGCTGGGCGGAGGTGGAAAAATCCATTCGCAAACCCTTGGATACCCGGCTCAAGGATACTCCGTTCAAAAACCCTACTGCCGATGGGCCCGCTGAATCCGTTTCCAAGTCGAATAACACCGACATTCTTAAAGCCCCAGGATCGAGCATTTCCCACAAAAAACCTTCCACCAAAAAAACTTTAACAAAGTCTTTCAATCTTCTTTTTACCAATATCTCAATACTCGTTTTATTTTTGGTTGGGACGGTTTCCCTCATTGGAATTTTTTTGCTGTTCGTCTATTCGAAAACTAATAAACCTGAAATTGCCAAATCCGAATTGGCAAGAACGCAACCCCAGGGCGAACCAAACCTTCCTACTTCTTCCCTGGAAAAAAATTCCAAAAATCCATCGCCAATGCCGAGCGAAAAACCACCCATTGAACCAGACAAAATTCCAAAACCTTCAGGGATAAAAGAGGGGCAGGAACGCTTTACCAACCGTTTTGAAATCCAGATGGTGATCGTAAAACCCGGCAAGTTTCGTCTGGGTGGAACTGGCGGAACCCGATTGATTCGTGAGGAAACGGTAAAAAATGAATTCTTTGTGGGCACTCATGAGGTTACCCAGGAACAATGGAAAAAAGTAACAGGCGAAAACCCAAGCCATTTCTCCAAAAAAGGGGAAGGAGCGGAAATCGTCAAAGATTTTTCAGATGAAGACCTTGCCAATTTTCCCGTCGAAATGGTCACATGGAACGATGCCAAGGCTTTTGTCGATCGGCTCAACCTTTTGGACCCGCAACCTGATTGGGAATACCGACTACCCACCCTAATTGAGTGGGAATATGCCTGTCGGGGCGGCCACTTGATGAATGAAGGGGATGACTTGATGGACTATTACGGTTTCAAGCCCTCTTTAACCTTGCCCAAAAATTCGGCAAATTTGATTGATACCACAGGTCGACCCAAAAAAGTCGGCTCTTATGTTCCCAATGTCCTGGGACTTTATGACATGCATGGCAATGTTGCCGAATGGTGCGCGGACCTTTATGTACCAAAAACCAAAACGGAAATCCCTGCGGAACGAATCATTAAAGGTGGTAGCTGGGCTTCCCCTCCGGAGCATTCCCGGGCTGGAGCGTCATTCACCACCGCCCAAATCGCTTCAACCTGGGCTTTGGGCTTCCGTGTAATTCTTGCGCGAAAAACACTTTGAGATCCCTGCCATCAAAGGCGATCGAACCAACAAACCGTTACAACATAATGGGGTCGAACCTCATTGTCTTGAATTGGGAATTCGCTTGAATTTGGTTGTCAAGACAAGGCCTATTCCCCTCCGCAAACCTCCTCAAGTACATCTTCGGCGACATAAATCGGCACGCCGGAAGCAACCGCCACCGCGATCGCGTCGGAAGGTCGACAATCCACTTCCACGATTTCCCCGTCCAGCATGATCCGAAGCACCGCGTAGTAGGTTTGCTCACGGATTTCGTTGATCAGGATATCCCGAAGTTCGCCACCCATTTTTTCAATGGTGTTGTTGATCAGGTCATGGGTAAGTGGCCGGGGCGAAACCATCCGCTTTACCCGGCGATCAATGCTCGATGCTTCAAAAATGCCGATCATCATCGGAAAAGTCCGGTCGCCTTCGACCTCCTTGAGCATGATGACCTGCTCGTCCTGGATCTCGCTGATGATGATGCGCCTGAGTTGCATTTGAACGGCCATGGATCCAATTCCTCTTCAATGACCTAAACTTGTTTTCCGGGACTTGGGGATTGAAGCTTTCCAACTCCCCACCTGTTTTTCCAAAAGCAAAGCCAAACCTGCCCTAGATAAAGCTATAGTGGCTAGGTGTAATAATCAGTTCAGGGATGGATGCCCTTGCGGGAAGGGCCGAAACAAAGAATACCGCGCTGGCGACATCTTCAGGTTGCAGGATCGAGGCCTTGTGCTCTTCGGTGACCGGATTGGGCCTGGCCTCAAGGATTGGGGTATTCACCTCACCCGGAAAGATCGAAGTCACCCGAATCCCGTTGGGTTTCTCCTCAGCAGCCAAAGCCGTGGCCCACCCACGGAGGGCGAATTTGGCCGCGACATATGCTGCGCCGCCCAGGGGATTGCCCCTTAGACCAGCAATGGAGTTGATGTAAACGATCAGACCACCCTTTTGAGCGCGAAGGGTCGGCAAAAACGCCTGGGTTGTCAAAAAGGCGCTATCAAGGTTTCCGCCGAGCACCTCGCGCCAGCGCTCGTTGGACAGTGCGGCAATGGAACGCTCCTTGACATTGAGTCCCGCATTGTTGACCAAAATGTCAATTTTGCCCAAATAGCCCAGGGCAGCCTTGGCCAGCGCCTCTGCCCCTTCATGACTTGCCAGATCCGCCTGAACCGTCCATAACCTGCCATTTGCACCAGGAATCTTGTTCAGATGCAAAAGTGCGGCTTCAAGCCTTGGACCACCACGACCTGAGATAACGACTCTGTCACCCGCTTCGAGAAATTTTTGGGCGGTGGCCAAACCGATACCGCTCCCGCCGCCACTGATTACAACGCCCCGTCCCGATGTGTTTGTTGCCATTTCGGATTTTTCCCTTTGTCTCATAGATATTATTGCCACTCGGCCAGATGCTTTCCGGGAAATTCCGGGGCCTGCCGCCCCTTTGCTTTCCGCATTGGTCCGATGGTAACCCACCCGGTTTGCCAGCTACTAACGCATGCCGGAACCTTTACCTTTGCATGGCCGGTTTGATTGACCGGACGCAAGTCCTAGGATTTTTCTTATGGAACATGCCGGGGGGATCACCGCCGGTTGAATTGGATGACTTTGACGAACCTCCCCTGGATGAGCTCGATGAACCCCGAAACGAAAAAACAAGTGCAGGATTTTACCGATCGATTGGGCTTCCTGAGGGACTCTCTTTGACATTCGCGGCAAAAAAAAACAGCGCGAAGCCTTTCTCGAAAAACAGTCAGCATCCGATTTCTGGAGTAATCCGGAAAAAGCACAACAAGTAATCAGCCAATTTAAGCCGGTCAGCGGCATCCTGAAACCTTATGAGGACCTTGAAAAGTCCCTTGGAGATGTCCAGGCAATGCTCGAACTCTCGGAGGAGGACGAATCCTTCGCGGGCGAGCTCCAAAACGAGCTATCAAGGTTTGGCATCGCTCTTGAAGAATTTGAGCTCCGTTCCATTCTCAGCGGCCCACAGGACGCCAGCAACGCCTACCTTCGGGTTCAGGCCGGTGCGGGTGGCACCGAAGCCTGCGACTGGGCCGGAATCCTCATGCGCATGTATTCCCGTTGGGGCGAACGCCACGGATTCGGCATTGAAATGGTCGATGAACTGCGAAATGACGAAGCGGGTATCCAAAGCGCCACGGTTCGTATTGTTGGTGACTACGCCTATGGCCACCTCCAAAGCGAATCGGGCATCCACCGACTGGTCCGCATCAGCCCCTTCGACTCCAATGCAAGGCGCCATACATCCTTTGCCGCGGTCGATGTGACACCGGAAATCGATGGCACCATCGAAATCGACATGAAACCTGACGATTTGGAAAGGCAAACTTTCCGATCTGGTGGTCCCGGCGGCCAGCACCAGAACAAAACCGAGTCGGGGGTTCGCTACATCCACCTCCCCACCGGAGTCGCCGCCGAAAGTCGTTCCGAGCGAAGTCAGCACAAGAACGATGATATGGCTTACAAAATGCTCAAAGCCAAGCTTTACAAGATCGAGGAAAACAAGCGTAAAGCAGAAGTGGAAAAGGTTTACGACGAAAAAGGCGAAGTTTCCTGGGGCTTCCAGATTCGGAACTATGTCCTTCAGCCCTACACCCTTGCAAAGGATGTCCGTACTGGCCACTCCACCTCTCAAGTGATGCAAGTGCTCGACGGGGATCTGGATTCCTTCATACAGGCCTACCTGAAGATGAAGGCCTCAGGCAAGGCTCCCATGAAGGGTGGCGCCGATCCGGATTAGGCAATTCCTCGAATCCACCCAAACGGACCGTTCCTGCAAATTTCATTAAATTCACACGATTTGAGTCAGGAAAGGAATCCTCCTCAAACCTAACATGATCCACTCAGGAGACTTTTGCAATGTTCCAAGCTATTTCTTCTCGCAGGTTTTTTGTTTTAGGCGCCCTTGCCGGGGCAATGCTTCCCGGTTGTGGAGGCGAACCAGCCAAAAAGACATCGGGCAATTCAAACACCGTTGCCGCAGCCTCACGCATTCGTGGTGGTGGTAGCAGCTTTATTGGGCCCATGATGGAGTTGTGGAAAGGCGCCTACGAGAAAACCGAGATTGATTATCAGGTCACCGGTTCTGGAGACGGGGTGCAAAAACTCCTTGCCAAGGAACGCGATTTCGGTTGCACCGACGCCCCACTTAGCAATGACCAACTCGAAAAAGCAGGCGGTCCCGATTCGGTTTTGCAAATTCCGCTCGCCATGGGCGCGGTGGTTCCTGTTTACAATCTCCCGGGGCTCTCCGAACCGCTCAATTTCACGGGCGACCTTTTGGCAGAAATTTACTTGGGCAAAATCACCAAATGGAATGACCCTTCGATTGCCAAGGTAAATCCTGGCGCCAAACTTCCCGATTTGAATATCACCGTTTGCGCCCGCGCGGATGGTAGTGGTACAAGCCACATTTGGACATCCTACCTTAGTTTGGTTAGCCCAACCTGGAAGGAAAAAGTGGGGGCTTCCACACAGCCCAAATGGCCGGTTGGTCAGCAGGCACCCAAAAATGCCGGCGTAGCCAAATTGGTTGAGGACAAGGTTGGCGCACTTGGATACGTGGAACTTATCTATGCCCTGGAAAAGAAATCCCTCAGCAACGGCAAAGTTCAAAATGCGGACAAATCAGATTTCCTGGCGGGCTCCCTCGAGTCCGTTTCGGCCTCCGCTGCGAACCTGAAAGAAATTCCTGAGAATCTGGTATTCAGCCTCCTACAACAAGGAGGCAAGGATTCTTACCCGATTTGCGGTACGGTTTGGCTTGTCGCACACACTAAAACCGAAGTATCGAAAGCTGAAGCACTCAAGGGTTTTGTGAGGTACGCCACAGGCGAGGGACAAGAACTTTGCTCCAAAAAGCACTATGCGAAACTCCCCAAAAATCTGGTGGAAAAAGTTGTCGCCTCCCTTGATAAGCTTGGCAAATAGTCCGTTCTGACGAAAACATTTTCCTAAAAGGGTCGACCCTTCATGGTCGTTCAGGCAGGCATTCTGAAAGTATGGGGCGACCGGATTTTCCGGGTGGCGTGCTATTCTGCCGCCCTGGTTGTCCCCTCGCTCATATTACTACTGGTTGTGTTGCTCATTAAATCCAGCCTTCCAAGCTTGCAAAAGTATGGAATTGCCTTTCTGTATCAATCGGACTGGGACCCTTCCCGGGAAAAGTTTGGTTCGGTCCCATTCATTTATGGCACGCTGATGACCTCGGCGCTTGCCATGTTGATTGCCCTTCCTTTGGGTGTTGCCGCCTCGACTTTTTTGTGTGAAATTGCGCATCGAAAACTGGCTCGCCCGGCAATGTTCCTGATTGAGCTGTTGGCTGCGATTCCGAGCGTGGTTTATGGTTTTTGGGGCATATTCTTCGTCGTGCCCATGCTTCAACCAATCCTTAAAACAATCGGTGCCGAGAACGATACAGGGCGTGGCCTTTTCACCGCGGGAATTGTCCTGGCGGTAATGGTGGCCCCGTTCCTGACTTCGGTTAGCTTTGAAGTCTGCAAAGCGGTACCAATGGCCCAGCGGCAAGGGGCAATCGCTTTGGGCGCCACGCGGTGGCAAATGATCAGCCGCGTTGTCCTTCCTTATGCGTGGCCTGGTATTTTGGGTGCAAGTTTCCTCTCTTTGGGTCGAGCCCTGGGTGAAACCATGGCCGTCGCAATGGTCATAGGCAACCAGCCTCAGGTGCACTTCACAACCTGGAATAGTCCGGTTGGCCCAATTAGTTTTCCGGCCCTGGATGCGGCTGCCGCGTCCATACCAAGTGTGATCGCAAACCAGCTTTCTGGCGCCATGACGGAACTCCAGAGGTCCGCCCTGGTAGAACTTGGTCTGGTGTTGTTGTTGGTGACTCTTGTTGTCAACAGCGCGGCAAGGCTACTGATTTGGCGATCGAGCCGGACTCCAACCCAGGCGGATGATGAAGGGGAGGCCAAATTGGTCCCTCCTGATCGCCCTGAAAAGCCCGAAACAAGGGCCGCCCGTCGCGCGGAATTGGGCCAACTGCTAAGAAAAGCACGCAGCAAATTCTCAAAGCGCAACAGCGCAATCAATCAATCGATGACCATCCTGCTGGGTGTTGGCCTGCTTCTTCTTATTTTGCCGCTCTTTAATATCCTTGGTTTTGTCGCCTACCGGGGATTCCAAAGCCTCGACTGGGCTTTTTTCACAAAAAGGCCTCCTTTGGGATTGGGGCATGCAATCCTTGGCACCCTCACCATGGTTGGCCTGGCACCCATTTTTGGTGTGCCGATCGGCCTATTCGCCGCGCTGTTCCTATCAGAATTCCGCAATAGCAAACTTGTTCCCGTTGTGCGCTTTGTAGGGGATCTTCTCGGTTCCACCCCTTCGATCATAATCGGCATCTTTGCCTACACGCTTATAGTCCAACCCATGCACACAGACTCGGCTTGGGCGGGAGCATTCGCGCTTGGAATGATGATGATTCCGGTTGTGATGCGAAGTTCCGAAGAAGCGCTAAAATTGGTCCCTTCAAGCCTTCGAGAAGGAAGTTATGCGCTAGGGGCGAACCAGGCCCAAACCGCGCTGAGGGTACTTTTACCCGCTGCTTTGCCTGCGGTGGTCACCGGGGTTATCCTTTCGATAAGCAGGGTCGCCGGCGAAACAGCACCCCTCCTGTTTACGGCAGGCAATACCGATTTTTGGCCCAAAGGGCTCAATGAACCAACGCCATTCTTGACCTATTATATATACTATTACTCTTCGGAAGGCTATGAGGAAAAGGAGAAGCTTGCGTTTGCTGGCGCCCTTGTCCTGCTTGGTTTTGTGATGGTTTTGAATCTGGGTATTCGTGTTATTGCCGCCCGCCGCGCGGGATCCACCGCCCGGGCGGATTAGAACAAAACAGGGGGCCTCCAATGCCTCCTGTTTCCCTACTTTTTGAGAGCACAATTTTATTATTAAATCGCATGGTTTTGCCAAAAGGAAAACCCGGGATCCTAAAGATCTCCCGACTTCTCCCAATCCCTCATGAGTGTGTTGGAAGGCAAACTCTCATCAAGCAATTTACGCGCGGTTTCAACTCCCGCCACAGGCATCGCGCCCGGCTCAAGGATCCCAATCTGGACCAAAACACTCGCCTGGTCCCAATAGATGTGTTCGTTGTAAAGCTTGTCACCGCGGAATTTGATAATTGCCACGAGGGGAATCTCAACCCGCTTGCCTGTGGGCGCTATTCCCGGAAGCATCCAGGGGATCTCGCAAGTGTGGGTGAAACAAAAGAGGAGCTCATCCACCACCTGGGTGGCACCGACCGTGCGCGACACAGGAATTAGCGATGTGTCGGCCGGATTGCTGTTAATGAAATGGTTTTTGTAGAAGCGGAAAAGATCCTTATACCCGACACCACCTGTCATGGTGGGGATGTGATTGACATAAGGCTCAGGCACCATCGTCACCATAGTCGCGGCTATATCACGCGTTTCAAATTCGCATGCACAGTGCTGATCCCATAGGCGGGACAAATCGAAATGAGGGCCAATTGCCTTCTTTAGCGCTTCAACCGTTCGCTGGTACGCCAATTGGGAAGAAGTCTTGTGAAAGTTGTCCCCGCCAATGCGGGCAAAAGCGTGATCCACTCCAGGGTAAACAAACATTTGGACCTTGGGATTGTTCCCTAGGCCCTGTTGCAATTGGGCTTGAGCCTCCGGAGGACAAAACCGGTCCAGTTGCGCGATGTGCAAGGTCAGGTCACATCCAATGTTTTTGGCCTCATCCATCACCAATTCGATTCCCACCCCGTAATACCCCACCGCAACATCGGCATCGGTCCGACAAGCGGCAAGATAAGCCAGCTTGCCACCCATGCAAAATCCAATGACGCCAACTTTGCCCGTCACGCCCGAGTGCGACCGCAAGGCAGAAATGACCGTCTGGATGTCCTCCAGACCCTTGGCAGTATCAAAGGCATGCAAAAGGGAAAACGCCTTGATTCGCTCCTGGGGGGAATATCCCAGATCAACACCAGCCTCCTGGCGCCAAAACATGTCGGGGACAACTACAACATACCCCTCCTCGGCATACAAGTTTGCAAGGGCTCGCATGTTATCGTTGACGCCAAAAATTTCCTGTATCAAGACGAGACCGGGACCTTTTCCCGATCGGGGCGTGGCAAGATACCCCGTGAAGGTTCCCGTTCCATCCATCGCCTGAAATGTTAAACATCGGCCGGTTTCTTTGCTATCCATGGATTCGAAACACCTTTGGGGGCCATTTAAATAACTTCCCAATTGTTCTAGCAAAAAAGTTTTACCCAAAAGGAAAGGGATGGTTTATCGGCTTCGGGCTTGGGGCCTGATTTTGATTCGGTAATCCAATAAACTCCACACTCGAAGATTCCAAATCCGGACAGGAAATGCAAAATCAGCTCCATTTACAAAAGCAATTCATTCCCCCAAAAGCCTGATCCTCTGTAAAACAGGGAGGTGGGAAAATCCATTCGAACCGGATTTCATCGTCCAGGATAAGTGCATCATGGCAAGTCGCATCAGCGGGTTAATCCTTATTGGCATCCTTATCCTCGGAGCGAGTTGTTCCCAAAAACCCAAAACAGAAGCACAGCCCCTGGCACCCGAAGTGACAGTAGGCATGCCAAAATCGCTGGTTCTGGCGGAAAGCCTCGTGCTAACCGGAAGGCTCGACGCCGTTCTTAATGTGGATATCCGGTCAAGGGTGACGGGATATCTTGACAAAGTGTTTTTTAAAGATGGACAATTTGTCAAAAAAGGGGAGATTCTCTATCTGATCGACCCCAGACCCTATCAGGCGAAACTGGATACGGCAAAGGGTGATGTAGAACGCCTTGAGGGTGAGAAAAAGCTCGCGGAAATCCAGGTCGACAGGTACAAAAAACTATCTGAAAAAGGAGCGGCAAGCAAGCAGGAATATGACACCTGGATTGCCAAACAGGCGGAAAATCTGGGCGGACTTTCCTCGGCCAAAGCCCAGGTGATCTACAACCAGCTCAACCTCGATTTTTGCAAAATCTACTCGCCCATAAATGGCCAAATCAGTCGGACCCAAATCCAGATTGGCAACTTGATTAACGCCGACAACACCTCACTCACCAACATCGTTTCCATCGATCCGATCTATGCCTATTTCAATGTGGATGAACCAACCCTGCTTCGGGTGGTCCGGGAATTGCGGGCAGGAACCCGGGACCGACACGAGGTGGAATATTATGAAGTAACGGTAGGCCTGGTGGATGACAGCAACCGGGAATTTCCGTTCAAAGGCCGATTGAACTTTGTCAACAATCAACTTGACAAACAAACCGGCACAATTACCATGCGGGGCGAGTTAAGCAACCCGCATGATCCCACAACCACTCCCCCGAAAATGCCGTTGCTCAAACCCGGAATGTTTATTCGGGTAAAGCTTCCTCTTTCCGAACCGCTTACCCGGATGATGATTCCCGAAGTCGCCGTCGGCAACAACCAGGACCGCAAAATTATTTGGGTCATCGACAAAGAGGACAAAGCGCGGATGATTGAAGTCGAGGTTGGACAAAAGGAGGGCTCGCTGGTATCCGTGACACCTTCTGAAAAGGGGACCAAATTCGATGAGAACACCCGAATTGTCATCCGTGGCATCCAGCGTTGCCGGGAAGGAAAATTAGTTAAACCGGTCCCTGAAAATGAAACAGTTTCCACCAAAGGAGCGGCTGTTGGTAAATCCGGCCCAAAAGCCGATTCCGATAAATTGTCCCCCAAAGGGACTCAGCCACCCGCACCAGCCAAGTTGCCGAACCTTCCTTCGATTGCCCCGGTAACAAACACAAACCAAAAAGGGGCCCCGGGAAAATCATGATTTCCCGATATTTTATCGACAGGCCTATCTTTGCCTGTGTCCTGTCGATCCTCTTCACACTTGCTGGCGCGATCAGCGTCTATTTTTTGCCAATTGCACTCTATCCCCCCATCGCCCCACCGATGGTGCAGGTCACTTGCGCCTATCCCGGGGCGAATGCAAAAGTGGTCTCTGACACAGTTGGAACACCAATTGAACAGATCGTTAATGGTGTTGATCGCCTTTTGTACATACAATCCCAAAGCACCAATGATGGCAACTACACCTTGTTTCTAACTTTTGATGTTGGGGCAGACATCAATCTTGCCCTGGTTCAGGTCCAAAACAGGGTACAGCTCGCCATGCCGCTTTTGCCCGAGGTGGTCCGCACCCAGGGTGTCAACATCAAAAAGAAATCACCCGACATCCTACTTGCGGTAAATCTCATTTCACCCGACGGGCGCTATGACGACCTGTTCATGAGCAACTATGCAACCATTCACCTAAAGGATGAACTTCTCCGTGTTTATGGTGTGGGCGACATTGTCTATCTTGGCCAGCGGGATTACAGCATTAGGGCATGGCTTGACCCCGAACAGATGGCCACAAGGGGCATCAGCGTAGACGAAGTCAACAACGCGCTCAAATTACAAAACTCCGAGGTGATTTCCGGGGCCGTTGGGCAAACACCTTCACCAGGCGGGCAGGCGAACCGTCTGATTCTAAGCGCCAGGGGACGGCTCAAGACTCCGGAGGAATTTGGCAATGTGATTATTAAATACGATGCGTCACTTCCAGGGACCGCCTTGGTGAGGCTTCGTGATATTGCCAGGATCGAACTGGGCGCGCAAAGCTACGACCAGATTTGCAGCCTTAGCGGAAAACCATCCGTTGGCCTTGCGATTTTCCAACTTCCGGGAACCAATGCCCTCAATTGCGCGGAAGCCATTCGTGCCAAAATACTGGAGCTTTCCCAACGATTTCCGCCGGGTCTCGCTTATGAAATCAACTACGACACAAGCCCGTTCATCAGCGAATCGATAGTCGAAGTATTGAAAACCCTTCGTGACGCGATCATTCTGGTTGCTATTGTGGTTCTCTTGTTCCTTCAGAGTTGGCGGGCAACGCTGATCCCGCTGATCGCCGTGCCTGTGGCGATTGTGGGAACCTTTGCCGTAATGGGCCTCATGGGATTTAGCCTAAATACGCTCTCCTTGTTCGGATTGGTCCTTGCCATTGGCATTGTGGTCGATGACGCGATCGTTGTTGTAGAAAATGTCGAGCGACTGATCGCCCAAGGTCTCTCGCCACGGGATGCGACAATCAAAGCCATGGACGAAGTTACCGGACCGGTCATCGGCGTAGCCCTGGTTTTGTCGGCTGTCTTTATTCCATGCGCTTTCATAGGTGGGGTGGTTGGACTTTTTTTCAAGCAATTCGCTCTGACAATCGCGGTTTCCACGATCATCTCCGCAATCAATTCCCTGACCCTAAGCCCCGCGCTGGCCAAAATATTGCTTAAGCCTCATGGGGCGAAAAAAGACATCATTGAAAAACTTTTGGCACTCTGTTTTGGTTGGTTCTTTTGGCTTTTCAATCGGGGCGTTGGTGCTTTTACCAAAAGCTATGGTGAAGTTGTTGGTTTCCTTTTAAGGCGATCCATTCCGGTTTTGGTGATCTATGGGCTGTTGCTGATATTCACGGTGAAGTCTTTTGGAAGTTATCCCCTTGGTTTTGTCCCGCTTCAGGACCAGGGATATCTGTTGGTGACGGCAACACTCGATGACGGAGCCTCTGTACAACGGACCAACGAAACCCTGATAAAAATGGATGAAAAAATCCGCAAAATTCCTGGAGTCAAGTCAACCCTGACGATTGCTGGTCAATCTTTTCTTTACAACGCGAACTCTCCCAACTGGGGATCAATGTTTGTAATCCTGGACGAATTCCAGGATCGAAAAGCCCCCGGAACGAGTGCGATGGAGATCCTTCTGAAAATTCGCAAGGATTGTTCAACGGATTTTCAGGAGGCAATGGTGGGGGTATACCCTGCTCCACCTGTCAAGGGTCTTGGAACGGCGGGGGGATTCAAATTTTATATCGAGGACCGTGGCAACCTGGGAAACCAGATCCTTCAGGATTCCGCACAGGACATGGTCGAAGAAATGTCCAAATGGGGTCTTCCCATGGTCCGTTCGGACTTCAACGCAAATATGCCCCAGCTTTTTCTTGATATCGACCGTTCCAAGGTGCGCAATCAGGGGGTAGACCTCAATCTTCTTTTCAAGACACTTCAAACCCAACTAGGATCTGTTTTTGTAAATAATTTCAACATTTTTAGCCGCTATTGGCAAGTGAAAACCATGGCCTCCGAGGAATTCCGGGCCAGGGTTACCGAACTTCTCAACATGAAGGTCCCTAACAAAAATGGCAAAATGGTATCTTTAAGCACCCTTGTAAACCTGGTCAATGACCGCGGCCCCGCAATGATCATGCGCTACAACCTATATCCCGCGGCGCCTGTCGCGGGAATTCCAAGCCCGACAATCTCAGCCGGCACTCTGATAACCAAAGTGGAAGATTCGGCAAAGGCGCAACTTCCCGACCAGTTCAACCTGGAATGGAGCGAAATTTTCTACCTCCAAATTCGCTCGGGCAACACGGCGATTTTCCTTTTCCTTTTGGGGATCCTGTTGGTCTTTTTGGTGCTTGCGGCACTTTACGAAAGCTGGACTCATCCTCTTGCCGTCATCCTTGTGGTACCTCTTTGCCTTTTGTCGGCGATGGGGGGTCTGGCGGTTGCCCACATGCCCATCGATATCCTCGCCCAGGTCGGCCTTGTTGTCCTGGTGGGGCTTGCAAGTAAAAACGCCATCCTGATTGTGGAATTTGCGCGCGACCTGAGGCGTCAGGGACTGGGCATTGCCGAAGCTACCCGCGAAGCATGCGTCCTCAGAATTCGTCCCATTGCCATGACCTCACTCGCTTTTATCCTGGGGGTGGTTCCCCTTGTAACGGCCAGAGGGGCCGGAGCGGAAATGCGCTGGTCGCTTGGGATAACCGTTTTTGCGGGTATGATCGGGGTCACTTTTTTTGGTACCCTGCTCACACCCGTATTCTTCCAAACGCTGGAGGCCATCTCCTGCCGGATTTCCCGGAAAGGTAAACCACGATGATACCCAAGTACTTCATCGACAGGCCCATTTTTGCCGCAGTTCTCTCCATCCTTTTGGTTTTGGGGGGTTCTGTCTCGTATTTTGCACTACCCACCACGCAATACCCCGAAATCACGCCTCCAACCATCGAGGTTTCCACGATCTATCCGGGCGCAAACGCGGAACTGGTTCGTGATACCATTGCATCCCCTATTGAACAGCAAGTCAGTGGCGTCGAAAACGCAATGTACATGAGTTCCCAATGCACCAATGATGGCCGTTATCGACTTGTGGTCACATTTGCTCCTGGAACAGATCTGAATATGGCACAGGTCCTGACCCAGGTGCGTGTGTCGCTGGCCCTTCCAATTTTGCCCGACCTTGTCCAAAGACAGGGGGTTGCCGTTCTCAAAAAGGGCGCGGGCGCAATGATGATCATCAACTTTACCTCCAAGGAAGACACTTCCGGAAAATCCCTTTTTAACGATACCTTTTTAAGTAATTTCGCCACCATCCAGGTTCGGGATGAATTGCTCCGCGTCGATGGGGTGGGCGATGTGGGCTACATCGGCCAACGGGACTATTCCATGAGGGCATGGCTAAATCCGGAGCGACTTGCCATCCTCAAACTCACAACCGATCAGGTTGTCAACGCGCTTTCGGAACAAAATTACCAGGTGGCCGCGGGAAACATTGGTCAACAACCCGCGCCTCCGGGCCAGGCCTTCCAAATCACACTCTCCGCCCAGGGTCGCCTCATCAGCGAAAAGGAATTCGGCAACATCATCGTGCGGTCCCTCCCTGGTCAGGATAATGAACCGGATGCGGTGATCATACGCCTAAGTGACATTGCCAGAATCGAACTTGGATCGCAGCAATACGATCAAATCTGCACCCTCGATGGAAAACCGAGCGTTGCCCTGACTATCTACCAGCTTCCCGGTTCCAACGCGATCAAAACTGCCGAGGCTGTCCGCGCAAAAATGGCGGAACTCTTTGCGGGTCCGTCCAAGGGCCTCGATTACAACATTGTCTACGACACCACTCCATTTATCGAAGAATCCAAGACCGAGGTGCTAAAAACACTCCGGGATGCGATCATACTTGTCGCGTTGGTGGTACTTGCGTTTTTGCAAAATTGGCGTGCCACCCTGATCCCCCTGATTGCGGTCCCGGTTGCGATCATCGGCACCTTTATCCTCATGGCCGGACTCGGTTTTAGCCTTAATAACCTATCCCTTTTTGGCCTTGTCCTTGCGATCGGCATCGTTGTAGACGATGCCATCGTCGTGGTGGAAAATGTCGAACGCTGGATGGAACTGGGGTATTCACCCCGGGACGCTTCCGTGAAAGCCATGGAAGAGGTCACCGGACCAGTGCTTGGTGTTGCTTTGGTTCTGACAGCGGTTTTTGTTCCTTGCGCGTTCATCTCCGGAATCGTTGGGCAATTCTTTCGACAATTTGCCCTGACAATCGCGGTCTCGACCCTCCTGTCGGCAATCAATTCCCTAACGCTCAGTCCCGCGCTGGCGGCACTATTACTCAAGCCAAAACATGCCAAAGCCGATCCTCTTGATCTCCTTTTGCAATGGACCCTTGGCTGGTTTTTCTTTCTTTTCAATAGTGGCTTCGATCTTGTCAACCGTGCCTACGGGGCGATTGTTGGAGGAGCACTCCGCATAAGCCTTTTGGTCCTGATCGCTTACATAGGCATGCTTTGGCTTACGGCAAACATGTTCCAATCCGCGCCCACCGGCTTCATCCCCCAACAGGACAAGGGTTACCTGATCGTCAATGTGACCCTTCCGGATGGGGCCTCACTTGAGCGGACAAGCAACATCATCAAAACGATGGAAGCCGCGGCGTCGAAGGATTCCGCCGTCACCCATACCGTGTCCATTGCCGGACAATCGCTGGTCTTTGGCGCCAACTCCCCCAACTGGGGCGCCATGTATGTCATGCTAAAGGGTTTCTCGGATCGCAAAGGCGAAAATGGAACCTCGGAAGCAGTCTCCAGGCGCCTGAGGGAAACCTGGGAAAAACTGGTTCCAGATGCAAAAATTGAGGTGTTCGGACCGCCCCCTGTTGATGGTTTGGGCACCGTTGGAGGGTTCAAACTTGTGGTCGAGGATCGTGGCGATTACGGAGGAAGGGCGCTTCAGGACGCCACCGACCAATTGGCCCTTGATGCCTCGGGGGATCCGCAATTTCGTGGAATATTCACCAATTACCGAGCGGATACTCCGTGGATATGGCTGGAAATCGACCGGGACAAAGTCGTTTCACTTGGCATTTCCATTCAGGACCTTTTTCAGACACTGCAAGTCAATCTGGGCTCGTACTATGTCAACCAGTTCAATCGCTTTGGACGGTCGTGGCAGGTGAATGTACAGGCCGAAGGTAAAAACCGCTCCGAGATCAACGAAATACTCAATCAGCTCAAAGTCAAAAACAACCCCGGGGACATAATCCCCCTGGCGACATTGATGAGCGCGAAATCGTCCACGGGCCCAAGCCTGGTCATGCGATACAACCTCTATCCCGCCGCCGCGATCATGGGTGAGCCCGCGCCGGGCATAAGCTCCACTACCGCCCTCACCAACATTAGGGCAAAGTTTGACAAACTCCAGGACTCGGGAGACATCCCGGGCCTCATGTCCGCGGATTGGACGGAGATGGCTTATATGCAGATCCGTTCGGGAAACACCGCGACGCTCCTTTTCGCCTTGGGTGTTGTCCTTGTTTTCCTCGTTTTGGCAGCGCTATATGAAAGTTGGGCGCTTCCATTCGCTGTGATCCTTGTGGTCCCGATGTGTTTGCTCTCGGCGATCTTTGGCCTCCTTCAGGCAGGAATGGATGTCAACATCTTTGGCCAGATTGGCTTTGTCGTTCTTGTCGGATTGGCTTGTAAAAATGCCATCCTTTTTGTCGAATTTGCCAAACAGCTTCGCGAAGAGGGTAAACCCCTGCGCCAGGCGACACTCGAGGCATGCACCCTCAGACTGCGTCCAATTCTTATGACCTCGTTTGCGTTTATCCTTGGCGTGGTCCCACTGGTGATCGCTGAAGGGGCGGGTGCGGAAATGCGTAGGACTCTTGGACAGACCGTGTTTTGCGGAATGCTGGGCGTTACCGGGTTTGGAATTTTCCTTACGCCTGTCTTTTTCTATAGCGTGCTTTATTTTGCCAAACCGCCCCAACGAAAAACAACCAACGAGAAAGTCCAGACAGAGGCGGGGGAACCCCACACTCCTCCAGCGCCCCACGCCTGAGATTCCATAGGCCCCAATTGAAAAAAACCAAGTGGGGCGGGGGGGGAGAGATTAGGACAAAATGGTTTGCTATTACGGTGCTTTGTGCCTTTGGAAAAGCTCCCGCCAATAGCCAAAACCGGCTGGTCGGGGCTTCTGATCATAGTCGTTGGGGTATGCGCCCTCGGTGCGTGGACTGGGCCGATTTTCCATTTCGCCCAGTGCCGGTTCCTCGAGGCGCATTTCCCAACCGCCTCCGAGTGCCCGATAGGTGTGAATGATACCCTGGGAAACCTGCCCCAGATTATCATTGAGAAGGATCTGCTCCTTGATGGCCTGCCGCTCAAGTAGGTAGACCCGGTTAAAATCGACGGTGCCTTCCAGATATTGGATCTTCGCCAATTCCACCGATTTCATAGCGGCCTCAACCGCCTTGGCCTGAAGCTTCGCCGCCTCATCCGCTTTGATGTATTCGATTAGTCCGTTTTCGGCCTCGCGTCCCGCGTTGAGAACGGTCTGTTGATAAGCCGCACCCAAAGCCTGGAATTTCGCGTCCTGAACCCGAATATTGTTTAGGAGTCGGCCATAGTTGAGGATTTTCCAATCCACCGAAGGCCCCAGGCGCCCCATTAACGAATTGGGAGTAAACACACTATTAATATCCGAACTCCAAAGACCCAGATACCCGTTGATTACAAACGATGGATAAAGCTCTGATTCGGCAACACCAATCTGGGCGCACTGGGCGGCGAGGTTCCTTTCCGCCTGTCGAACATCTGGACGCCGACGAATCAGGTCTGCCGGAATTCCTGGTTGGGCCTCCAGGGGCGCCGCCGGAATCGGTTTTTTGCCCAATCGTTCGGACAGTTCCTCCGGAGCAATTCCCAACAACAAACAGATGGCATTTGCGGCCTTTCGGGCCCTTTGCTCATATAGAGGGACTTGAGCCTGGGTTTGTGCGAGATTGAGTTTTGCCTGTTCGACATCTACCTGGGTAGTGGCGCCACCCTTGAACCGGTCCTCGGTAACCTCAAGGGACCCCTTCATTAGCTCAACGAATTTCAACAGCGATACCACCTGGGCCTCTGCCACGCGATAGTCGACATAGTAACCTGCCATGTCGGAAACGAGTGACACCAGGATTCCGTCATACTCTTCGACGCTGGCCTGATACGAGGCCTCCGAAGATTCAATGTTGCGGCGAAATTTGCCCCAGACATCCATCTCCCAGGAAAGGTTAAAACCCGTCGACCAGACACTGAACGCTTTTTGGGGAAGCAAAGAACCAAAGACTAGATTCGGACTAATGGCGACCCGGTCATAACCGGTTAATTGGCTTTGGGACTGGGGCATGAACTGGCCAACTTTGATGTTGTAGTTGGCTCGGGCTGCCAAAACCTTGAACCCGGCATCCTTAAGTTGATAGTTTTCCCGATAAGCGGATTCGACAAGCTCGTTTAGTGTGGGATCGTTAAACTGCTCCCACCACCTTAGATCGGGACTGATTTCTGCCTTCACCCGGGAATTTTTGGAATCGATCCAATCAGACGAGGTTTTGGCTTCGGGCCGGAAATAATCCGGCCCGACCTTCATCTTTTGGGACCAATATTTCGATGGGTGGGTGCAACCTATCCCCAGGGCACCGGAACCCAACAGAATCCCCAAAAAGGCCCAGCGGCGCCTGGAATTGCCCGCTTTTCCCCACCCGGATATGACTGCACAAACCAAAGTCTTGACCTTTGGGAGGCGGTTTCGGGGTTTGAGATTTTGCCAAATCATGATTAGGCCCGGTTCAATGGAAAGGGCCCCTACCCCCACTGGGCAAGGCACAATCCGTATCACCGTTATCGGCCGCAAATTCGGCAAAGTTTACCAAATGGGAACTCAAAAGTTACCGACTTTGCCCTCCACCCAGACCTAAATCAGGCCCGGATGCACATAAGGCCCCCGATAGGTCCGGCGAAGAAGTTTGTTTGCTTCCGCGTCACCAACGACCTCTTTTTTGATCGGATCATAAGAGAGGCTGCGCCCCAACTTCATTGCCATGTTCGCAAGAATGCAACTGGCGGTTGAAATGTGCCCCTGCTCAATATCCGATACCGGTTTGGACCGCTTGGCGATCGCCCGGAGGAGGTCGCGATGGTGCACGCGAACCGCGGAGGCGACATGTTGCTCCAGATCCTTTTCGGTTTTGTCTTCGGGATGCTTTTCAAATTCAAAAAGTGGCGTTCCCGAAAGGGTTGCCTTGTTGCGTCCCATTGGGAAAAATTCGTACTTGTTGACGCTGAGTTTAAGGGTTCCTTTTTCCCCATAAATCGTCGCCCCCCAGGGATATTCCGGATCGGCTGCGGCTCCATAGGATCTGTGCTCCCAGGTGGCGGTCAGATCGCCAAAATCAAATAGCGCGGACTGCGTGTCGGAAATGTTCGCGCGCCCCTGCTTCTGGACCAGGATACCGCCTTTGGAGCTGACCGATTTGGGCCAACCCAGACCCAGCATCCAGCGTACCATGTCGAGCATATGCACACACATGTCTCCCACGATCCCGTTCCCATATTCCATGAACGCCCTCCAACCGCGCGGGTGAACAATACGGTTGTAAGGGCGCATGGGTGCTGGTCCAGTCCAGAGATCGTAATCAAGATTATCCGGAGGAGCAATGTCCGGTGCATTGTCATTGTTGCGCATGTGGTAATAACAATACAAATCGATGTGACCGACTTTCCCCAAAAGTCCGGGTGTGATGACCCTGTCCCGTGCCTCAATCAGGTGGGGAGTGCTACGCCTTTGCATTCCCACCTGAACCACACGGCCCAACTTTCGCGCCTTGGACAATATCGCCTCACCCTCGGCGATGTCCGCGCTGATCGGTTTTTGCAAATAAAGATCAGCCCCGGCTTCCATCGCGGCAATGGCGTGCAGGGCGTGCCAATGATCCGGGGAACCGATGAGCACCAGGTCCAGGTCCTTCTCTCCGAGCATCTTGCGATAATCGGCGTAGGTCCTTGGTTTCTTCCCCGATTTTTGACGCCCCTGCACGATGTCCGCCGCGTCGGCCAACATTTTTTTGTCAGGGTCGCAAAGGGAAACAACCTCAACAGGAGCAACCTGAATCAGCCTAAGCAGGTCAACCTTCCCATACCAACCAGATCCGATGAGACCGACCCGCAATTTGCGATCGGCAAATTCCTCACCAAAAAGACTGGAAGCGGCAATACCGGCGGATCCTGCCGCAAAGAAAGTACGACGATTCATCATGGTAAAATTCTCCAAAAAAGATTGCTGTAAAGCTATTATTTACCTTCGTTTTTGCTCATCAGGTAACCCAATAGGTCAACCAGTTCCTGGGGCGAAAACCGCTCCAACTGCCCCTCGGGCATCAGGGACTGGTTGGTGACCCTGCGGCTTTCCAGATCCGCCGGATCAATGGTCAGCGTTTCGGTGGTGGTGCGGACGGTGAGCGCCTTGGGTGTTTCGACCTGGATCGCTCCCGAAATGACCCTTCCGTTTTTGAGCTCAAGCACCTCGAGCTTGAATTCCTTGGGAACAATAGCCGAAGGATCGACCAGGTTTTCCGCCCAGTAGTCTAGACTTTGGCGCTGGCCACCCGTCAGGTCTGGGCCAACCACGGCACCCTTGCCAAAGAGCTTGTGACACGCGCCACAGCTCTGTTCATAAACCTTTTCGCCTCGTGAACGATCTGATTGGGCCAGGTCGAGAGCAGCCAGTTTGGTTTTCCAGTCGGCCAATCGCTTTACCTTGTCCTGAGTGGAAGGACGAATCGATCCCCATGCTTTTTCAATCCGGGCTCCAAAAGGATTACCAGGAAGCGAGGCGATCTGTCGGGCAATATGAACCGGGATATCCTTCGGGGGGATCTTTTCGGCTTCGAGGGCATCAATCAGCTTCCCGGTCCAGGCGGGACGCTCCACCAACAATTCCACGGCCTGCTGGCGCTCGATCACCGCAAGATTTTTCCAGGCGGAAAGGATTTCCGCGGGAAGGGAATCGTCTTTGAAGCGGGCCCGAGTCACCCACGACGAAAGTCTCAGGTCCGGATTTTTCCCCATCTCCACAAGCCAGGCCGAGGTTTCAGCAGAGGGGCTCACACGAGGTTGGGCCAAAATCTCTTGACGAAGTGTCAGGGGCAACTTGTCGTTTTCGACAATCGCGCGGGTCAGATCCCATGCCTTGGAGGTCTTTGTCAATTGGGCCAGCTTGGCCACCTCGGCCAGTGACGCGGGTTCGGTGTTCCTTTGGTAAAGGTTGATCACCGCATCCACCGTTTCAAGAGATGGAAGCGGCGTTCCCGGTTGTCCAAGGCTTTCGTTGAGCCCCAAAAGGAATCCAGCACCCGAACCCTTGGCGATTTCACCCGAGAGGAGTTTTTTTAACAGCCAATTGGAGCCCGATTGGCCGGTAGCAAAATCCTTGATCAGCGCAACGCGCCTGGCCGCATATTGCACAAGAAGTGGGTCTTTTGAGGTCATAATCACCTTGGCGGCGACATCCGCTGATTGGGCGACCGAAGGCTCGATCGCATACCAAAGCATGAGCCTTGTCGCCTGTTGGGTGAAGACAGGTCCCGCCAAAAGTGCCAGAGCCGCCATGGATTGGGCTTCACCCTTCATTCCGGTTGCGGTGCTGACAAGGACACCCCTCACCCAGGGATCGATTTCACTTTGTGCGCCTCGAATCACAAGGGAATAAAGGTTCATTTCCCCGGCAAGACGATAGGCCCAACCGCGCAAACGGGGTTGATCTTGGATTTTGAGAGCTTTTTCCAGAATCGCCTGATCAAGTTTGTCGATCGCAAAAAGGGTCCATAGGCTTCGGACACTTCCAAGCGCTGTGGCATGGTCACCTTTAAGGGCCGCAATGGCTTCCTCGGAAATGGCTTGCTTGATCGCTCTTTCTTGAAGGACAATTCGGGCGGCGCCTGCGGGCCATTCGCTGTCGCTGTCCTGAAGTTGGGCAAGTTTGAGGTCGCTCTCTTTGGTCAGATCAACCGCTTTTTGATGGGCAAACGAAGTTGGCGCCATCCTGTAAACACGGCCATTGGTCATGTCGGCTTTGTCATAGTTGTGACATTCGCCTGTATCGGACCAGTCGCTGAAATAGATCAGGTCTCCCGGACCGGAGGTGAGCGCGACGCCACGAAACCATGGATCAGGACTATGAATAGGATCAGGGCGGTGGGTCGCTTTGTAGGTGCCACCATCGACAATCAGCTTATCCCGATTGATTCGGTTCCCGTGAATATTTAGCATCAAGACCGAATCGCGAAGCTCCTCGGGCCAATTTTTCCCTGAAACGACCGCAGCGCCGGCATGGGCGTGGCCACCTCCAGTGATCGAGTGGACGCCCTGTCCTCCCCGACTGGAAGTCCAGTGCCCGCCGCCCCAGTGAAGGTGGTCGGCAATGCTGGGAATCAGTCCATAGGCATGGGGATTGAAATCGTTGCCAAACATACGGTCAAAGCGGGCACCCGGTTGCGCATGCCAAACATGAGCGATCACACAGTTGGTGATGAACGCCTCGCCCCACTGATCAAAATCGAGCCCCCAGGGGTTGGTGGTTCCATGAGCAACCGCCTCGACGATTCTCTTTGTCGGGTGATAGCGCCAAACCCCACAATTGATCGGTAAGCGCTTGTCATCTGGCGTTCCGGGTTTGCCAAGTTTGCTGTTGGACAGGATTCCATTACATCCCCAGATCCAACCATCCGGCCCAAAACGAAGCGCGCTGGAAACATTGTGCTTTGCCTTGAGGTCGAACCCATCAATAAGGATTTGGGCGGGGCCATCGGGCACATCATTGCCGTCGGCATCCGGAACAAAAACAAAGTTTGGGGTCGAACAGAGCCAAACGCCTCCCAAGCCGACAACAATTCCCGAAAGGTTCGAGCCATTGTTCAAAAATACTTTTTTGGTCTCGAAAGTGCCATCGCCATCCTTGTCTTCAAGAATGGTAACTCGGTCCTTTCCTTTGGAAGGGTCCGATAGCCACATCGGATAGGAAAAACACTCCACAACCCACAGCCGCCCCTTTGCGTCGGTCGTCAATGCGATCGGTTGATAAATGTCCGGCTCCGAGGCGACAAGGTCTACCTTAATCCCCGGCTCGACCTTCATCCGTTCAGCGGAAGCCTTGGCGGGAAGCGGGGCTCCCGGCGGTTTATCCGAGGGTTTTTCCTGCGCTCCAGCGGGAGCACCGGATTGATTGGCAATTATGAGAATCCACGCACCCAGCGTGGAGAGGAGGGAGGAGAGCATGGTCAACTCGGGAGGTTGGCGGAAAGGATCTCAAGGTAAAGGTTAAGCACCAGAGGAAAAGTTGTCCAAAGTCAGGTGGTCCCAAAGGCCCAATATGTCCAAAATAACCATTACTCCTGTATAGAGGTCCTCTCATGAATTCCCGCCTCATCACTACCGTTTCCCCTGTCGAGACCAAAACGGGTTCTACTAATTCCTGGTCCTCCCACTTTGGCAAATGCGCCCGGTTTATGGGCGTGGCATCGATGTTTTGCCTTTTGGGACTTCCCCTTTCGGGTCAGGACAAGCCACTCAAAAAAGCCGCAGCCAAAAAGGCCTTAAAAAAAGCGGAAACCATCACCACTCCGCTTCAAACAGGCATCAAGCCCAAAGCCGAGGACGGCAGGGTTCTCAACCTCGATTTTGAAAAAGGCGACCTGAGCGACTGGACCGCGACAGGCGATGCTTTCAAGGGGCAACCCATCGAAGGGGACACCGTCGCACCCCGGCGCCCCGACATGAAAAGCAATCACACAGGGAAATTTTGGATTGGAACATTCGAAAAGGGTGCAGGCGATACCCCCACCGGCACCCTCACCTCGGTCCCTTTCAAGGTAACGCACCCCTGGGGCAGCTTCCTGGTGGCGGGCGGAACCTCCGACCTGACCGTTGTCCAAATCGTCGAATCCCCTTCGGGCAAGGTCATTGCCCAATCGGCCGGCGTCGAATCGGAGACAATGACCCGCGTCCGCGTCGACCTCACCCAACACCTGGGCAAAATGATCCAGGTCAAAGTGATCGACCGCTACAACGGCGGCTGGGGACACATCAACTACGACGATTTCCTCTTCCACGAAACCCGCCCCAATTTCCCACAACGAAGTGGCCCCCTTCCCCCAGATCAACACAAATTTGCAGGATTGGCCCCACTCGATGCCGCCAAAGCGATGACGGTACCCGAAGGTTTTGATGTCACCCTCTTTGCGGGCGAACCCGATGTCCACCAACCGATCGCCATGGCCATCGACGACCAGGGGCGCCTCTGGATCGCGGAAGCGTTTTGTTACCCGAGAAAGCGCGCTCCCAAGGACGCCAACGACCGGATCGTGATATTTGAAGACACCAACAACGATGGCAAATTCGACAAAAGGACCACCTTCATCGAGGGGCTCAACCTGATCAGCGGTTTTGAACTGGGTCACGGAGGCGTTTGGGTCGGCGCGGCCCCCGAACTCCTTTTCATCCCATGGGATGAAACCCGCACCAAACCCGCCGGTCCCCCCAAGGTGCTACTGGATGGATGGGGCTACCAGGACACGCACGAAACCCTGAACGCTTTTATCTGGGGACCCGATGGCTGGCTTTGGGGATGTCACGGCGTTTTCACCCACTCCCGCGTGGGCAAACCCGGAACTCCCGACAAGGACCGCACCCCGATCAACGCAGGAATCTGGCGCTATCATCCGACCAAACACATCTTCGAAGTCGTAAGTCAGGGAACCAGCAACCCCTGGGGTCTCGATTTCAACGACTTTGGCGAAGCCTTCATCGAAGCCTGCGTGATCCCGCACGCCTTCCACATCATCCCCGGCGGCCGCTATCTGCGCCAGGCCGGATCGCACTTTAACCCCTTCACCTTCGCCGACATCGACACCATCGCCGACCATCGCCACTACCTGGGCAACAACCCCCATGGCGGCAACAACCGCTCCGATTCCGCAGGCGGTGGCCACGCCCATTGCGGCACAATGGTCTACCTGGGAGGTAGCTGGCCGGCCGAATACCGCAATGGCTTCTTCATGGGCAATGTCCACGGCAGACGCATCAACATGGACACCCTCAAGGAAAACGGCTCAGGCTACATCGCCGGCCACGGTCCCGACTTCCTGATCGCCAACGACGCCTATGCCCGGTTCATCAACCTCCAATATGGCCCAGATGGCAATGTCTTCCTCATCGATTGGTACGACAAACAAGCCTGTCACAGCACCGTAATCGAGGCTCACGACCGGACCAACGGCCGCATTTACAAAATCAGCCACCGCGCCTCCAAGCCTGTCACCGTCAACCTGGAAAAGGAATCGACCGAAGCCCTGGTCGATTATCAGCTCCATAACAACGACTGGTTTGTCCGCCACGCCCGCCGCATCCTCGCCGAACGGGGAAGCAATGCCGAGGTCCACAAACTCCTTCGCGAAAAGATCTTGACGCACAAGGACGCCAGGCGTCGGCTGCGTGGCCTTTGGGCGCTCCATGCAACCAAGGGGCTCGACCAGGACACCGCCTCAAAGTTGTTGAACGACCCCAGCGAGCATGTCCGTGGGTGGACGGTTCGCCTTTTGGGCGAGGAATCCATCACCCCTGCTGCCAACGAAACGCTTGGCAAACTTGCCATCGACGACAAATCCCCTGTCGTTCGTCGTGAATTGGCCAGTCTGGCCCAACGGCTTCCCGTCAGCGAGCGCTGGCCCATTGTCGAAGCGCTTGCCAAACACAAGGAGGACGCCACCGACTTCAACCTCCCCCTATTGGGTTGGTATGCGCTCGAACCCCTTCTCGATGCCGATCCCGCCCGGGCAATGAAAATCGCCCTGGAAGGACCTGCCATCTGGGGGCGCTTCGCCGTGCGCAAGTTGGCTCTGGTGGCAACACCCAAGTCGCTGGATGCGGCCGTCGCCGCGGTCGAAAAAGCGGAAAGCCGCCAGATCGAATTCCTCGGAGAGATCCGTGAAGCGCTTCGTGGCCGCAAGGGTATCGCCGCTCCGGCTTCCTGGAAGGATCTCTATCCCCAATTGGCCAAATCGGAGAATGCGGCGGTTCGGGATGTCGCGCTGGCTCTTGCGACAGGCTGGGGCGACCCCCGCGCTCTGGGCCAACTCAAAAAGATCCTCGAAGACAAGACCCAACCCGCCAATCGTCGACGCGAAGCGCTGGCCGCACTGGTCCAGGCGGATTCGCGAGGACTTGGCCGGCAACTGATTGCGATTGTCGAGGGTGAAAAAGACGCCGATCCCCTTCTGATTCGCGATGCGATCAAGGGTATGGCCAATGTGGATGGCAACGGCATCTCCGATGCGTTGGTCAATGGCTACAAGCGATTTGACGCCAATCAAAAACGGGATGCCCTTGCGACACTTGCTTCCCGTCCTCTTTGGAGCAAGGCCCTCCTCAAAGCAATCGAATCCAAA
>CAMBMH010000010.1 GCA_945868575.1 Singulisphaera sp. GP187
ACCCAATTTTCTCCTTTCAGACATCTTTGGAGTAGACTATAAAGGAAGAATCGACGCTCCGCCACCCGCGGCGGGAATTGATGTGAATTTCGCAAAATCAATCGGCCCTGATTATTGGGAAAAGCGCAAGAATATTCTCGATTTCACGAGTATACCCGGTATTTCGGGTTGGCCCGGCAGGGAGTTGGACGCCCTGATCGGACCAGACCCGGTCACATTCAAGGGACCGGCATTAAGAGTCGCAAATCGTCCGGGAACCAAAATTCTTGGAATATTCAAATCAAAAGACGACCCTTCGGCCAAGGAGAGCCCGGCGATTGTTGCTTCGGAAAAAGGTAAGGTAGTCTACCTTGCCGGGGGGTTTGACTCGGCTTATTATCTTTATCCCTATCCTTATCAGCGAAAAATCCTAGCTGCCGCCATCAGGCTGGCCGCTTCCGTGCCTCCCAAAGTCGCTGTGGAAGCGCCCATGTGCGTTCATGCGGGATATTTTCTTCAGGATTCACCCAAGGGAAAACAGGTCCTTGTCCACCTGTTCAACAACCTCAATACCACAGGCAACCACGCAAAGCCGGATGAGGATGTCCCTTTGAGGGAGGAAACCATACCAATTCGGGATATTCGCGTTCGCCTTCATGGTGCCCCATCAGGACGAATTACCTGGCAACCTGTGGGGATGGAACTGAAAAGGCAAAAGGATGCACAGGGGGAATTTGTTACCATTGATCGGCTGGATGTTCATGGTGTTCTGGTGATTGCGCCCTAGCCCAAAATCCAATTCCTTTGCCTGTTTTTTCTTGGCAAACGAAAGGCTGGGAATAGTGTTGGTAGTTTGTAGGCGGATGACTTTGAAAGCGTCCTTTAAAATAACTATCCATCTCCAAACCTGAAATAGAGGCAATTCCATGCCCCATCACGAAAAAAACCGGGCAATTCCCTCTTCGGTAAAAAACAATTCTTTGGCACCCAGCCGAAGGCGGATTTTGGCCGGAATCACGGGATTGGGCCTTGGCCAAGTGGTTAGAATGGGGATACCTTTCGCCGGGGCTCCACTTTCCGGAAGCCTTGCATTGGCAGATTCCCCACCCACAAGAAAGTTGCCCCTGAAGATGAATACGCCCACCCATGGTCTGAATCGTTTGGGCTGGGAACTTTTTGGCAAGCTTTCCAAGGATGACCTTTTTCTAAGTCCATCGAGTATTGGACTCGCGCTGGCGATGGCGGAGCAGGGAGCCCGCGGGGAGACCCGTGACCAAATCCGAAAGGTCCTTCACCTGGATGGGTCCCAAACCGATGCCGATCCGGGCTGGCGAACCATCATCGACTCGCTTCGAGCAGAAAAACCGGGCAGGCAAGTGAGCCTGGCCAATCGTTTGTTTGGTCAAAAAGATTACGGTTTCCTTCCTGAATATACCGCCCGGCTGGGAAAATGGTTTGACGCACCCCTTGAGGAGGTGGATTACCAAAACAACCTTGAGAAATCGCGGGTGCGGATCAACACCTGGGTTGAGGAGCAAACCCGTGATATGATCAAGGACCTTGTTCCTCCGGGCGCTTTGACTCCAATGGCCCGGTTGGTGCTTGTCAATGCAATCCACTTCAAAGGAGAATGGGTTTCTCCTTTTGAAAAAAATTCGACCAAGGCCCAGCCTTTCGAACCCGCCCCGGGAAAAACCATAACAGTCGATCGGATGAACAAAACCGGAACCTATGTCACAAGGTCCACCAACGAAGCGGAATCGCTGGAGCTTCCCTGCAAGGGGGGCGATCGTGGGGTTCACTTCATACTTCCCAAAAAGCGGCATGGCCTGGCCGCAGTCGAAAAAAATATTACCCCGGAAGATCTTGATACTCTGCTTTTTGCGGAGGCCCGGCCAGAGCATGTCAAACTTGGGCTCCCCAAGTTTAAACTGGAATCCAGCCAAACCCTCAATGGTGGACTGATTTCGTTGGGTATGCCATTGGCTTTTGTTCCCAAGGCGGATTTTTCCGGAATGAATGGGGGCAAAGAACCCCTTTTCATCGACTCTGTGCTTCACAAAGCCGTGCTCGTTGTCGACGAAAAGGGGGCCGAAGCGGCCGCGGCGACCGCGATCATGATGCGAACCCTCTCCGTAAGAATTGATCCCCCGAAAGAATTCCTTGTCGATCAGCCGTTCCTTGTTGCGATCACCGATAAAACAACAAAAGGTATCCTCTTTTTAGGCCGGGTCGCGACACCCAAAGCCAAATAAGTCAAATCGACAATTTGGTTCAATCAGGCTTATAGCTTGGATTCGTTCGAAAGCGGTTTGGCCCGTTTGTGATACCCGGCCTCAAACCATGCTGTGGCACCCTTGCGCGCTTTCCAAAAAAGCCTACCAACTCCATCTGGGTTTAATGGCGGATTGTTTGGTGATTAAAATTCCCCAAGTAGCGGTTCGCCACCTTGAATGGTGAAAAGGGGAAGGGCCTGGTTCCATTCCATGGATGTGCGAAAAAAACGGGTGCTACCATCGGCAAATATCGCCTGAAATCCTCCAGTATGAACGCTGTAAGGCTGATTTTTGTTTGTGGTCCCGCCAATACCTTTTCCAACCATTCCCGGCCCTTTTCCAAGGTTGTCCGACGGCGTTAGGGGTTGGCCATCTTTGGTATCGGTGGGTAGTCCCAAATCAAGCACATAGGGCCCAGTGGTATCGGCCCAGCACGAAGCGGTGGTGTGCCCCTGGACGGTTGCATCCTTGGCATATCGGGTTACATTCCTTGATGGTCCATAAGAGTCCGGTCTGCCCACCGACTCGGAAACCAGGATGGTCTGGGAAATTCCATCGAGAAACTGATCGATTTTGGTTGGCACGCTGGCAATCATCGCACCCCGTTTCTTCTTTAAAAGATCCTCTTTATTGGTATTATCCGGATTCATCACGAGCTTGTATTGATTCGGCTCGATTCCACAAACCACTTCATAATCTGCCGGGGGCAGAGACCTTTCCAATACCGTTGGTGCGCTAGCCCCTTCCGGAAATAAAAACCTCACATTCGGGGGCACGGAAACCGATGGGCATTCAAATTCGCCAATTTTGGCCATTGCCACAACCGAGAGGTTTTCACCCTCATACCAAGGTTTATCATGGTTGATTTTTTTAAAGACTTTTTCCTGTTCAATAAAAGGTAACAATTCGTGTCGCCAATTCCATTTGTTTCCCACATAAGCGGGAGGCAGATCTCCCGCAAAAGTTTCCCGGTTCAAGAGGCCAATTCCCAATTGTCGCAGGTTGTTTGCACACTTTAGCCGATAAGCGGCTTCGCGAACCTTTTGCACGGCCGGAAGCAACAATCCAATAAGGACGGAAATGATCCCGATCACCACCAGCAATTCAATCAGGGTAAATGCCTTGCGATTGGAATTTTTCATTTTGTTTTGGCCGGTGGCAACAGGAAATGAATGCTTTGACTTATGCTACCCCAAATTCTGCTATTGGGGGAGTCAGGAATGGTTTTTCGGCAATCGAACCTGAATCAGCTCCCGGGAGCACAATTGGACCAAGGATTGATAGCCTTGGCAAACCTAACCTTTGCAGGATTAACTTTCCCCGACGGGTGATCCCAAGGCTATAGGTTTCGCCTTGATGATGCCCAGGAATTTCTTTGTGCTAGCCGAAAAGTTCCCTTGAAGCGTAGAGAGGAATGGAAGGACCCCGTTCCCTTTCCAATGATTGTTACCAGGAGCTGGGGGCTGGAAATTCCGTCTCATGCCTGGTCGTTGGCTATCTATTGGCAGGACGACCTGCATCCAACCACAAGAGTGGGACAAGTGAATCAGCACAAAAATTGTACGATTTCATTCCCGGGTTGTTGACGGGCGAAACTCGAAAAGCTATCATGACCTTACTGAGATTGAGTCTCAATTGCAAGAGCGATTGAAAGCCGTCCCGACTTCCGGAGTTAGCCCCCGCCAGGGGTGTGGCACACCCTGCTCACCAGCCGCTTGCATTTGCGCCCGAGATCTTTCGATTTGGAGTTTTCTTATGCTGAATTCCCGCAAACGAAGCGCGTTTACCCTGATTGAGCTGTTGGTCGTAATCGCCATCATTGCGGTTTTGATCGGATTGCTCCTTCCGGCAGTCCAAAAGGTTCGTGAAGCCGCAAACCGGATGAAGTGCGCCAATAATCTCAAACAAATCGGCCTGGCCATCCATGGATATATGGATACCAACAATGGCCTGCCGCCTAATGGTAATTATGAATGGAATGGCTCGGTTGTTGTCGCAACCAATGCATGGTCCGCTATGGCCCGAATTCTTCCGTTTATCGAGCAGGAAAACCTCTTTAAGGGAATCGATTTTGCCGTTAGCTACAACTCCCAGCCCGGGATCTCTTCCAAGCGAGTTGCAACATTCATGTGCCCCAGCGAAATTAACGACAAAGGCTATGGATCAGATCCAACCTACGGCAACAAATATTGGCCCACGAATTACGCGTTGAACAATGGCACCTGGCAGGTCTTGACCGCCAAATCCTCTGGTATGCGCACCGGAGATGGCGCTTTTGGCCCGATCCGCTCCCAACGCCCTGCAGATTTTCTGGATGGGATGAGCAATACCCTGGGTATTTCCGAAGTGAAAGCCTTTAACAACCGTGTTTCCGGAGCAAGCAACACCACCACTTTTGCCACCCCTCCCTTGCCTCCCACCTCCGTAACTTCCCTCCCCCTAGGAACCTTCAATCCGGGCTCCTTTACCCATGCGGAATGGGTCGATGGAAAGGTCCATGAAACTGGCTTTACCACGACTTTCGCCCCCAACACCAAGGTTTCCTACCCCAACGCAGGCGTCGATTATGATGTGGATCTGATTCTTGCGACCGAACCCAATCTGGGTGATACCTATGCGGCTGTTACCTCCCGAAGCTATCACACAAGTGGCGTAAACAGTTTGCTTATGGATGGTTCCGTCCGCTTTATCAGCAATTCGATCAAGCTGGAAACCTGGCGAGCTTTGGGAACAAGGTCCGGAGGCGAGGTAGTTGGCGAATATTAATCGTCCCTTGGGATTGGAACCGCAGATATAGCCAAAAACCTCCTGTTCTTGCCCGAACTTTGCCAATCTCCAGAAATTAGCCAGGTCTCCAATAATTGGACCAGGTTGGAAAAAGATTTTTCGATTCCGTTTCCCCAAAAGGACCCAGCAGAAATCGATTGTTGGGCTTTGGGGGCCCGCTCCTGATTTGAAGTACCCATCTTGCCCGCAAGGCCGGAAACAGGCCACAATGGGGCTCTGGCTCCAATGCGCAAACCCTTGAGCGGGTGACTGGACTTATGGTTGGCAAGCTTTTCAACATCTTCAAATATGTACTGGCGTTTGGACTCCTGGCATGGGTCATGATTTCCCATTGGGATCCCGCCAAAGGAGGCGGGCTTAAGGGAATTTGGCAACGACATTGGGTGGATGGTGAGCCTTTTGGCTGGGGATGGTTCGCAGGAGCTGTGACCTGCCAGATTGTGGCTTTACTTTTAACACTTGTTCGTTGGCACGGTCTTGTTGTGGCGCAAAATCTTGTTTGCCCATTCCGCGATGCCATCCGCCTGGGTTTGGCTGGATTTTATGCATCTGTTGTTTTGCCTGGGTCGGTTGGGGGAGACTTGGTAAAGGCTGCAGTCCTTGCCAAACGCTCGCCCCTGGGGAAAACCCGGGCGGTCGCCTCGGTTTTATTTGATCGACTTATCGCCTTGGCGAATCTATTTATGATTGTAAGTCTTTTGGGCCTGATTTTCTGGCTCAACGATGGGCTTGAAGGGGGCCTTGATGGCAAGCCCGGGCTGGTAGTCAAAGCTGCCTGGGTTTTGGGTGGATGCACCTTTTCTGGTTGGTGGCTTTTGGGTTGGCTCCCGGTCAACCGGGTGGAAATTTTTGCTTCGCGGCTACGCAATTGGCTTCCCGCCGGAGCGGGCGAGGCCGCGGCCAATTTTTGGCTTGCTGTTTACAAGTATCGAATGCAACCACTTGTTATGGCCCAAGCTATGGCAATTTCCTGGGTGGCCCAAACTGTAATGGTTTTGGGCTTTTTCTGCATCACCATGACAGTCGCTGGTGAAGACATGCCCGCCCCTCCACTTTCCCAAATGTTTTTGATCCTTCCCGTGGGCCTTGTGATCATGGCGATCCCATTGTTTCCGGGCGGCGCAGGCATTGCAGAGCTCGGATTTGGGATCCTTTTTGGATGGTTTGGGGCAAGTCAAAGCCTGGGAATTACCGCCACCCTTTTGAATCGATTGTCGGTTTGGATTGTCGCCGGGGGATGCTTCGGGGTTTACCTGACCTCGACCGACATGAAAGAGGCCGCTTCGCATTCAGAAGGGGACAGAACAGGGGACCCGGATAAGGCCAACCAAACAAACCTTGTGGAGAGTGCCCCCGGCAATTCCTAAAATGTCAGTTTGCATTCTCAAGGGACCGGAGAAACTCCGGCCTTGCATGGTGGTGTAGCGTGGCCAAGGCGGACAAAAAAACACTAATCAACCCGCCACGCGAGTGGACCCCTCGTATGTGGCAGGGGTGCACATCATACGCCTGGTGGCGCCTCCTGATCAAAAACCGATTCGCGGTTTCGCCAAAGCTTTTGCCGATTGCGATTGTCCTAACCCACAGCACCCTGATGAATTCGATCCTTGGATTCATCAAGAACTTTCTCACCAAGGGAGAGCCTGGCCGAACCCCATTAAAAGAGGATCCGGTTTTTATTCTTGGTCATTGGCGCACCGGGACCACTCTTCTTCATGAGCTTTTGATTCTCGATCCGGCCCATAAATCGCCAACCACTCTTCAGTGCATGACCCCCAACCATACCATCGTCACCGCGCCCGTTTTCAAGCGTCTCCTCAATTGGCTGCTCCCGTCCCGTCGCCCGATGGACAACATGGCAACCAATTGGGATCTGCCCCAGGAAGATGAATTTGCCCTGGGAATGTTAGGGCTTCCTTCTCCCTACCTTTCGATAGCGTTTCCAAACAATGCACCGACGGACCACGACGCTTATGAACTTGATAACCTAAGCCCCAAAGCGAGGGAGCGTTGGAAGTTTGGCTTCCTGAAATTCCTTAGGGAAATTTCCTGGAAGGACCCACGCAGGCTTGTGCTTAAATCGCCCACCCACACCTTCCGGGTCAAGCACCTTTTGGAGCTTTTTCCCAAGGCAAAATTTGTCCACATTCTGCGTGATCCTTATGTGGTTTACCCCTCCACAGTGAATCTTTGGAAAACCCTGCAATTAACCCACGGAGTTCAGGTCCCCAAATTTGAGGGGCTCGAAGGGCAGGTATTTGACACCTTTGTCCGGATGCACAAATCGCTTGACGAAGCCCGCCCGCTTCTGGATCCCGATCGGTTTGTGGAGATCAAATACGAGGACCTTGTCACGGCGCCGATGGAACAGCTGGAAAAAATTTATGCCAAACTTAACCTTGGGGATTTTGAGACCGTCCGCAAATCCCTACAAGATTATCTAGAAAGCCATAAAAGCTATCAAACCAACAAATACAAGCCTTTAGGTCAAAACCTCGAAGCCGACATTACAAGGCGATGGGGCGCAATCATTCGAAAACAGGGATACCCGATTCGGGAATCCCCCTCGCCCTTGCCTGCGTCCCACTAAAAAGATTGGTATGGGCTCCTCTCCGGGGCCCCATCAACCCACCGAGGATTGTCATGAAGCGCGAAAACGCTGTCACCTTCAAAGCAAAACCCATCCACCTTATTGGGCCCGAACTCAAGGCCGGGGAAAAAGCCCCTGATTTCACCGTCCTGAATGGCCTCGACGCCGTTACCCTTGACCAAACCGCCGGAAAGGCCCGCCTTTTCAGCGTGGTTCCTTCGCTGGATACGGGCGTTTGCAACCAACAAACCCACCGTTTTGACACGGAAATTGCCGCTTTGGGTGACAAGGTCGCTGCCTACACCTTTAGCCTCGACCTCCCCTTTGCCCAAAAACGCTTTTGCACCGCGGAAGCCATCACCCATCAAACCACCCTTTCTGACACCCATAATCACAGCTTTGGCAAGGCTTATGGTGTCCTGATTGAAGGTCTGCCCCTTCCGCTGCTTACCCGCGCGGTATTTGTGGTAGATGCGCACGGCGTGATCACCCATGCGGAATATGTCTCCGAAGTGACCACCCATCCCGACTACGACAAGGCACTTGCAGCCCTCAAATCCCTTGTCTAGGATTCCAGGTCCTGAAATTACCTAAATAGTTATCAACTATGACCTAAGGTCATTCAGGACATTGGTGTTGAACCGATCCAAAAATTAGGAAAATAGCAATCATGCCGCCTGTAACGGGCGGCATTTTTCATTTCCGCACCATTTTGTTTGCATTCCCTTGAGTCCAGTTTTGACTTGTTTGAGGATAGTGGTGAGGGAAGATCCACCCGCTTGTTGGAAATTGGTGGATTTTCTCAAGTTCCGCGCCATGGACCGGTGCGTACCATTGGGAAGGATCCGAAGGAACCGGACCCTTGCCCTGGTGTGGAGGAAAGATCCTATGTTTCAATTGACCCGCTTATTGGGCCTGGCAACGGTTGCCTTGGTTTCCCTTGATGCTTCAGGTGTGCAGGCTGCCTGGAATTCTGCTTTTCAGACAACTTGTCTGTTTCGTCGCAATCAGCCAACGACCTCAACCTCAAACTATGCCCCTGTTGCCGCATCCCCGGTTGTCGCGGCGGCACCATGCAACACATGCAATCCGTGCAATACCTGCAACACCCAGTATGTTCAGCGTTCCTATTATGAACCCGTAACTTCTTACGAGCGAAAAAGCTACTACGAGCCGGTCACCACTACCCAGACCAGCTATTACTACGAGCCGGTAACCACATACCGATACAGCTGCTATTACGACCCCTGTTCCTGCAGCCAAAAACAGATCGCCACACCAGAGACAAGCTACCAGCTTCGCACAGCGATGAAGCCTGTCACTTCTTATGTGGAAAAAGTGGGTTACCAACCTGTGACCGCGTATCGCCAGTCCTATTATTATGAACCGGTTACCACCTGCACCCAAACCACGACTACGACCACCGTCGGTTCCCCGATCCTGGCACCCCAACCTGCCGCTCCTCCAATGGTGATGGCCCAACCTCCTTGCAACACCCCAACCGCTCCTGCCCCGATGGCTCCTGCCGCGGCTCCTGGTGTGAATGAGCAACGAATCACCCCAAGCCCCACTGGCGCCGCTCCCGCCTCCACCTACGGCGTGGCTCCCGTTGCAGGGCGCATGACCGCAACGGAAGCTCCCAAAGTGATCCTGGCTGCTCCCCAAATGCTTGTGCCTCCCGCTCCAACCCAACCGGTCGCTCCTCCGCAATTCAACCGGCTCACCTCCCGTGGTCGGGAATTCACCCAACTCAACGGGACGGTCAACTCGGCCAACAGCCGCATCGTTTTCATCCCCACCAATGGCGAGATGAACTCGGAAGAGGCCCGTAGCGATGCTTCCGGACGCTTTAACATTCGCTTGGCATCCGGTTCTTACGCGATCTACGCCGAGAATGGCAACGGCCGTCCGGTGTTTGTCCAAAATGTCGAAGTGCGTGGCGCGCTGACCACAGTGGTTCTTGCGCGCTAACACCGAAGACTTTAAGAGAAATTTGCTCGACCCGCAGGATTTGTTTCCTGTGGGTCGCTCTGTTTGGATTAGGTACGATCTTTCCGAATGTGATACCTCGACCTGATTTATCCGTATCAAACCCCAAACAAATCTGTCCCAAATATTTGACCTAAGGCCGATGTTAAGGGCAGCGGAGGCAAGGATGCCAAAGCCCCTGATTGATCTCCTCTCTCTCCCGGTCAAATCAGGTCTCCAAGCGAAGGTTTATTTTTGATTGGTACTCAGGGACAGGAGGTCCCCATGGTAATTTCGTGGCTTATGTCGGGTTTGATGGTGGCTGGTCAAGCGGGAACAGCCCCGAAACCAGTTTCCCCAGTTGTGATTCCTGACGCCCCAGCGCCCGGCTCAATCATTCCTGTTCGCCAGGACATCCCTCCCAACACGACTTCCCCTTTCAAAGAGAAGGAAGAAGCGATTGAGATGGAGGAAGAAAAGGAAAACACCCTATTCCTTATGCGGATTCTTGAAGGATCTGCCTTTGAAAAAGCGGGCCTGAGCGCCCGTGGTTACACCGAAGCCAACTACACCATTTCCAACCAAACCGGCCAAACCGTTCGCAAGAACAACCTGCCCCAAGCCATGAACTATATGGGCAACCAGTTCATGATGGAGCAGACCTCATTGACCGTCGAAAAACTCTTTGATTACGAAAAGAAAGAGTTTCAGTGGGGTTTTAACCTGACCGCGCTGGCTGGTACCGATTACCGGTTTACCGCGTCGAACAACCTGGCCGCTGGCCAACTTACCGCAAACGGCGGTCTGCCCAACACTTATGGTATCGATCCGATGACCCAGGGTTACCTGGCCGCGTGGATGCCGAATCTTGGTGATGGAACCGAACTCAAGGTTGGTAAGTTCTGGACGACGATCTTCAATGAATCGATCGATCCGACCCTCAACCGGACCGTTTCACGCGCCATTACCTTCATGTCCAATCCCTTCACGAACAGCGGCGCGTTAGCGACAACCAAGCTCAACGATCGTTGGACGATGAACAACGGTATCGTGGCTGGTGCGGATACATTCTTCGGCGCGGCGGCCGAGGGCAACTATTTGGGCGGCCTCAAATACGAGACCGAGGGCGCGACCGACTCGATCGCCTTCAACACCATGCTCGGATCCGCCTCCTACAACCAGGGGCTCAAAGTCCTCAACAGCTACGATGTATTTGAGATCCTCTATAGTCACAATTTCAACGATAATTGGAACTATACCCTGGACACCATGTACTCTTTCGCCAACAACTTTGAAGGAACCGTCACCAACCGCGATGGTTCGGTGTTTGTTCTCAACAACGAATGGGCCAACTGGTACGGCTTTGTCAACTACCTGACATACAAGATCAACGACAAGTGGAGCACCACCACCCGCGTGGAGTTCTTTGACGATGTTAAGGGTGTGCGCACTGGGTACGAAGGTCTTTACTCGACCTTCACCCAAGGCGTAACCTGGCAGTTCCGTCCCGGCCTCTGGTTCCGTACCGAACTTCGCTACGACTATGCCCAGGCTCGCGCTTACCAGGGTAACCACGGCCTCTTCACCCTGCCCCTTGATGTGATCATCCGCTACTAAGTGTGATGATTCCCACTAAGGACCTGGGTTAGCCACGGTCAACTGACAAGGCCCGAAAGGAAAAATCCTTTCGGGCCTTGTGCTATTTTGTGGCTCGAAAATAGTAAAATTGTTGACCAATAACAATGAAATATCCCGTCGGATATAATTAGGCCTGGAACCAAGTGAACAAGCGGGCAGTTTCAAATAGGACCTGGACAATTGGGCGGAATTGGGCATCGGTTACGAATTTCTGGCCTAAACCGCACAATGCTTTTCATTATGATGCTGTCCGTGCAACCGATTTTCCGATATTAATCGCATGGTTCAGGCGAAAGCCCGAGATCAAAAAACCCGGATAGAAATCCTGCTCCGCGAGAAATTTTGGGGCGGGTATTCCCATGGGACCAATGAAAAAAACGGTTCTGTTTTTCTTTGTGTGCATCTTTCCCGCTTTTTCCCGAGCGGATGACCCCCTTTTGCTTACCCGTCTTATGCAGCAGGCCAATTTGCCGTTGGGGGCGGATGATGCCCCAATCCAGATTACTGGTTTCACCAACGGCAACTTTACCGCCTCGACCAACACCCACACCGGTTCCAATCTCCCTATGGGGATGAATTACCTTTCCAATAATTTCAACCTCGAACAAAACACCTTGATCATCCAGTCCCCACTCGATACCAGCCGCGAACGCTTTCAGCTTGGTTTCCGGACTTATACCATCCTTCCAGGGTCCGATTACCAGTTCACCTTGTCCAATAATCTCATGAATGGCCAATTGACAGGAAATGATGGATCCCCCAACACCTATGGATTCGACCCGACCGAATTCCACCTTTTGGCGTGGACCCCGGCGCTAAAGACCCAATGGAAAGTGGGCAGATTCTTCACAATCATTTGCAACGAATCGGTCGATCCCACCCAGAACCGCCTCGTTTCCCGGGCCATGACTTTCATGAACAATCCCTTTACTCACACGGGTGTGCTTGCCACCACAAGCCTCGACGACAACTGGTCCGTAAGCAATGGTGTGGTTCAGGGTGCTGATGTTTTTTTTGGTCCGGCAGCCCAGGCAAATTATCTGGGCGGAATCACCTGGATATCAAATGAACAGGATCGATCCATTGCATTTAACACTATGTTGGGGTCCGCCGAGTACGACAAGCGTTTACAAACCCAGAACCAGTTTGATGTTTTTGAAATCCTTTTGAACCGCGGCTGGTCGGAATCGTTTCATCAGACACTCGACCTGCTTTACTCTTTTGAAAACGGGATCGATGGGATTACGGTAACCCGCGACAATCAGCGCTATCTTGCGCCTGGAGGTTTTTCGAATTGGTATGGTGCGATTCACTACCTCACCAAAGACTTTGGCGAGAAGTTATCTGTCACCAACCGCCTGGAACTATTTGATGATCCCCAGGGGGTCAGGACAGGTTTTGCTGGACTTTATTTCACCCTGTCCCAAGGATTTGTCTGGAAGTTTCGCGATGGACTTTGGCTTCGCAACGAGGCCAGATACGACTATCACAGTGCCAATGCGTGCTATGGCGCGGTGATCGATTCAACCACAAATCAGGCCATGGGAGGCGAACACGGACTATTTACTTATTCAATCGACTTCATTTTGAGATGGTGAAATCGCTTGAATCATGAGCCCAACAAACCATCCCGAGTGGTATCATGGTTTGTTGAGGCTTTGTTAGATGATCAGGGTGACAAGGTTGGCCCGATCAGGTGGTGTAGTCCGAATTGAGTCGAACATATTCCGGCGTCAGGTCGCAAGTCGCCAATCGGCAGCCATGGGTTCCCTCGGCGAGAGCCAAACGGAACACAAGCGTCTTCTGATGACGCATGTGTGCAGACATCGCCGTCGCATCAAACGGAGCCGGTGCCCCCTCCAGATAGAGCGGCAACCCATCCATCCAAAGCGAAAGCTTCGACGCGTCGAAAGGAACGCCCGCATACCCGGCAGCAGAAACAATCCGGCCCCAGTTGGGATCGGCCCCATAAATCGCTGTCTTCACGAGCGGGCTATCGGCAATGGCTTTTGCGATTTTCCGGGCATCCGCCTCGGTCCGGGCCCCTTCAACCTCCACAAACACAAGCTTGGTAGCCCCCTCGGCATCCGAGGCGATCATACCAGCAAGCTCGGCGCTGACCTCATGGACCGCTTTGGCAAAATCTTCTAATTCCGATCCTTCAAGATTGATATTTGGCCTGGCCGCCCCGTTGGCCAAAAGAAGGACCGTGTCATTGGTACTGGTGTGACCATCAATCGAAAGACAGTTGAATGTCCTTTTGGAGGAAATCAAGAGGATCTGGTGTGCCTGGGTTGAGTCAAGCGGAGCATCGGTAAAAAGGAAGCCAAGCATGGTCGCCATGTCAGGGGAGATCATGGCCGCGCCCTTGGCCATACCAAGAAGAGTCACCGTTTCCCCGCTGGACAGGCTAACCGTGCGGCTGCTTACCTTGGGGCGAGTATCGGTGGTCATGATGGCGTGCGAGGCGTTGTCGAGGCTTACAGGGGTGTGCCCCAATGTGGCGCAGGCTTCACCAATCCCCTGGCGGACTTGGTCCATGGGGAGGAAACGACCAATGACTCCGGTGCTAGCCACAAGGGTCGATCCGGTGTTTAGTCCAAGCCCCTTTTCCACCAGATGGGTCATTTCGACCGCGTCCGCATATCCCCTGTCCCCTGTGCAGGCATTTGCATTCCCGGAACAGGCAACAACCGCTCGAAGATTCGTGTTGTGCCCATGCGGCAATCGTTCACGGCAAAGGGCCACAGGGGCGGCAAAAACCAGGTTTTGGGTGAATACACCCGCGGCGACGGCGGGGCGATCACTGTACCAAATGGCCACATCACGGCGACCGGGCTCACCCGATGCGCCCCGTATCCCACAAGCCACCCCGTTCATCGTCCAACCCAGGGGAATTCGATGCGTCATTTGTTCCGCCCAAAGAAATCTGTTTACAACCTGAGCGGAAAGTTTACCGAGGGGGCACGATTTGTCCAAACGGGTTATTTGCGAGAAAATCCGCTGGGGTCCATCTGTAAGGATTCAGGCGATTTCGACACAATGGGAAAACGCCCGATCAAATCCGGGCCAAGATGCACCAAATAAGGTTCAAGGGACTCACCGTCCCGCTCCCACGACATTTCCGCCCAACCGGGATGGTACAAAATCGCCTGCCAATCCCCGGCGGGGACACCTTCGAAGGAAAAATTTCCGGCTGCATCGGTCCGGGTGATCCATGGCGTGGGGCTGGCGATGATTTGCCCCTGAATCCAGAAATGGCCCGCCGAACTGCTGAGCCTGATAATCCCCGGGCGACGAACGGGAATCGTGGTCGCTTTTTGAGTGTGGACCAAAGGGGCGGTAAAAACGGCTGCGCCCCGGAATTTGACCGTGTCGTAATCCCCGGATTCGCGGCGAACGGTCAACGGATCCTCAGGCCGGATTAGGCCAACCCGGACCCGCTTACCATCCTGAACCAGCAAAAGGTCATTCTCTTTAAGCGTTACATTCAGGGGCCCATGCTTCCAAACGCCGTTGGGAACAGTTTCTTGAGCATTTGTACCGGCCTGAGATTTCACAAGGGCCACCACCACGCCCTCCACGCCTCCATTGGTCGCTATCACAGGCCAATAGGGATTGTCCCTGGGCACGATCGGCAGCTTGGGCTTTTCGGGGAGCGGACTTTGAGCCGCCATCCACGGTTTGCGTTCGGGGCGCGGGCCGTGCCAAACAATTTTTCCCGAGTATTTAAGCGTTGGTTCGGTGGTCGATTTGGGAGAAAGTGACGGCTCCCCGGAAGATTGGGGAAGCGAGGCAAAAGGGTCGTTGGCCAAGGTCAGGTCGGGAAGTTTCTCCGCTGGGGTTGGGTCGATGCGCGCGCACCCTGTTCCCATGAGGGCATTGCCCAGCGCCACGGCCAGAAGGGCTCCATAAGATAGCCTCGACAAGGAACCACTCCCCTCATGAAAAACCAAGCGCTTTGTCGCCGATTGGATCAGGTTACCCCGGTCCCATGCCCTTGCGGGGAAAGCACGCGAATTATAACCCGGTCTGATAACCTGGGTTTTAATCTGCATGTTACCCTTATTGGGGACTCTACCCGACACTATCACCGGGAATGTACCGAGGTCTACACCATCCTTGAGGGGACAGGGAAAATCTCGCTGGATGACCAGGTGGAAGAGGTCGGTCCCGGTTCGGTGGTGGTGATTCCCCCTTTGGTTCGCCATCGCCTTTGGTCCGACAAGCCTGAGAAGCCCGTGCGGGTTCACATTGTGGGAATTCCGGCTTGGGATCCCGAAGACGAACACTTCGAGTAATTCCATGCCCGATCCCGCCAAACTCCTGCCTCAGATCCATCGGGCCGCGCTGATCCAAAACACGCATCCGGGCCGGACTGGCCGCATATTGGATATTCCATCAGGCGATTCCATCCTTGTCGCCGGAGACCTCCATGGCCAGCTCGACATTCTCCGTCGAATCCTCCTCAAGGCGGATCTGGGAAACCACAAAACACGGCATCTATTACTTCAGGAGGTTGTCCACGGTTTCACCACCTACGACGATGGCTCCGACAAAAGTCATCAGGCTCTGGACCTCGTTGCGGCGCTCATCTGTCAATATCCAGGTCGGGTTCACTTCCTTCCGGGGAACCATGAGTTGGCACAGATTCATGGGCGAATGATCATGAAAAATGATCGTCTGCTCAACGAAATCTTTGAGCGTGGGGTCGCGAAAGCCTATGGTATCGGCCACAAGGAAATCCTGGCAGCGTATGAAACCCTGATTGACTCCTCTCCGTTGGCCATTCGCACACCCAACCGGATTCTCATCACCCACACCTTGATCAGAGGTGCTTCAGTAAACGCTTTTGATCCCGAAATCCTGAAAGGTGCCCCGGTTCGGTCCGATTTCGCGCCAGGCGGGGTGCTTTATGGGCTTTTTTGGGACCGCGATACGCAGCCGGAAACGGTTGATTCCTTCCTGTCAAAATTTGATGCGGATTGGCTCATTACTGGCCACATTCCGTTGGAAACGGGCTATGACCTTCGCTCGGCAAAACATGTCATCGTCGATTGCCATCATATGCCTGCCGGAGTTGTACTTGCCCCGATGGACAGGCAACTTGGACCCGAAGGAATCGGGGCTCACGCCTTGAGACTCGCATAATGACCGGATCCATAATTGACGATGAAAACCATCCCCTTGGTCCGGTTTTAACTCCAAGGTCGGCACTTGGCCCCGATCGTGAGGACACTCTGGATTTTGGGAAACGCCAGTTGACGATTCGTCGCCCTACAAACACTCAGGATCTCCTTGATCACCCCGACATTCATAATGCTTTTGCGGCGGATGAATACCTCCCCTATTGGCCAGAACTTTGGCCTGCTTCACGGATGCTGGCGGAGTATCTCTCCGGGGCCGATGACCTCCCAACCGTTACGCCCGATGAACCCAAAGCGATTGAACTGGGGTGTGGGCTTGGGCTTCCCGGGCTAATGGCGATGGTCCGTGGATTCCGGGTGACCTTTACAGACTATGATGCCCTGGCGCTTGAATATGCCTTGGCCAATGCAACGCTGAATGGCTTGTCAGGAGCGGATGCCTTGTTTCTCGATTGGCGCAAACCTCCCGAAGGATTGCGGTTTCCGCTGGTTCTGGGTTCCGATCTCCTTTACGAACCGGGCAAGGTCGGGCCCCTGGCGCGAATCGTTGAAACACTCCTGGCCCCGGGAGGTATCGCCTTAATTAGCGATCCGGATCGCGGCCCCGCGAAGCGATTCGCCTCGGAGCTATATCAGTGTGGCCTCACGCGGTGCAAACTGGTCCAAACCTCGGTTACGGAGCCCGATGGCAAAACCATCGGGGGAACCATCTACCGGGTCGAACGGTCTCTCTGACCGCTTTAATCGACTATTTGGCTCCCGAAAGAAGCGGTTCAATCACCTCGGCGACTTTTTTGCCAAGTGCCGAGTTGCCCTGACCATTGAGGTGAACTCCATCCCCTGACCAGAGCTCTGGTTTGTCCGAAAGAAACTCAAAAAGGTCATCGGTGGGGATATTCTTTTTGTCGGTGATGGTTTTCGCGATAGCGTTCCGCGCTTTGACTCTTTCGGTGTTGGGCTGGTAATCGACCTTGCCAGGCACGCGCATGGGGGTCGTGGTGGCCCAGATCATTTTGGCCCCCGGAGCGCCCTTTTTTATCACGGCGATCAAATCCGGAAAAGCTGCCTCATAATCCTTTTCGGAATATCCCCATCCGTGAAGGCCGTTGTTAAAATGGACGACATCATATTTGGTTTGGGAAATGATCAGGTTAACCTCGGCCAAAAAGCCGGGATCCCCCAGACTTTTTGATGTGGTCAATCGGGCGACGACGGCTTTCCCTTTGAGTGCGCTTTCCACACCGCCGTAATAGCCACGGGTGATCGAATCCCCAATGAGAAGGACTTTGGGTAGGGTCTTGTTGGAATTTCCGGGGACCCAGACATCCAGCCATTCGATTTCCTCGCGAACGATCCGGGACTCGGCGGCATCGGTTTGGGCAAAAGCCGTCGGGGCGCCTCCAAAAAGCGAAATTGTAAGCAAAACAATCCAGGCAACTCGATTCACCATGTCTTTATGCTCCAAAAAAGAACCGGAAAGATACAAAAAAACCCCGGGGAGAGGCCCGGGGTGCGAGAGAGTCCTGGTGGTCCAGGCTGTTTCATCCGGGCGTTATTTCGCTAACGATTTGATTTCCACGGTCCTGAAAGGAACCGGATCGGAGTGACCGGCGAGACCAAAGTAGCCGTCCTTGTTTTCCTTGCCAGGGTGGGGAGAATTCGCCATGTACTTGGTGACATTGGAGACATCGGTGTCGACAACACGGCTACCGTTGAGTTCGACCTGGATGGTCGAACCCTTTACGGTTACTTCCATCAGGTTCCATTGGCCTACTGGACGCAGGTAGCCACGAGTGACAGCGGTTATGCCGTAAACCGAGCCGTTGTACTGGCGAGGATCGAGTTTTTCGTACATTTTCGCGGTGTCATCAAGGACCTGGATTTCGCACATTCCCACATAAGCGGTATCTCCCTGGCCGGGGTAGCGAATGGCCAAGCCATTGTTGCCACCGGGAGGAAGCTTGTATTCGACGCGGGCAACGAAATCGGTGTACTTGTTTTCGGTGTGGATGGTGCCACCTTTGCCTGGCTTGCAAACGATGGTGCCGTCCTTGACTTCGTAGTTATTGATCGGTCCATTCCAACCTGTGAAGTCCTGGCCATTGAAGACTTTGGTGAAGCCTTCGCCACCTTCGAGAAGGATCTTGTTGGCTTCTTCCGCAGGGATTTCACGATAGGCAATGTTTTTCCAGCGGATTTCGCCGCCGTGGGTCTGGAGCTGGATCGGGGCGCGTGCGAGAAGAGGTTTTTTGCGATCCCAAAAGTTTTCCATGCGGGCGTTTTTCACGACCAACTTGCCATTGAGGTAAATTGTGGTCCGCTCACCTACCTGCTGGATGCGGAAACGGTTCCACTCACCAAAAGGCTTGTCGGCCAGAACCAGGGGATCCTTGCCAACGGCTCCGGGGCTACTGTTCCAAAGACCGCCCGAACCCTTGTCCGCGCCAATGTTCCACTTGCCACCTTCCTTTGTATAGTCCCAAATCTGGACCTGGGGTGTAGCCCTGAGGTAGATGCCGCTGTCGGCTTTTGCCACGGTTTTATAATCGATGACAAATTCGATGTCGCCGAGGTCCTTGTCGGTGGTCAGATACGCGCCCTGACCATCGTTGACGAGTTCACCCTTTTCGACGCTCCAATGTTTTTTGGCATCGGCAGTCCATTCGCCGATCAGTTTTTCCTGTTCCGCTTTGGGAAGTGCGGCAAGCTTGTAAGGATCATAATGGGGCATTCCGTGCCAGCCAGTCAGGTCCTTGCCATTAAACAGCGAGGTGAACCCGACAGGGATACCATCCGAAGCAGGCTGGCCGGTGGCGGGATCGAGGAACCCTTCGCCCGTGGCTGCCTGAACGACGCGGTCAGCAAAATTTACCGAGCGACCGACCACATTTTCGACGAAACGACCAATGCGCCTTTGGGGTTCGGCGGCGATAAGCCCACCAAACAGGCCAAATACGGCTGCAGCCAAGCCCATTTTGCGGAACATGATTTTTCCCCTTAAGGGTTTTGAGTGTGAATCAAAGGTGGGAACGGCATCTTGATTGCGGGTAAGCCCTTACCGGGATTTCCCAAACGGGAATCCCCAAAGCTGGACCCAAAATGCCGATAAAAGGCCCTTATTAGAAATGTAGGGAATGGATGCAAATCGGTCAGGTCACACGGCCCTTCTTGGTGGTTAACTGGTATGGTGCATATCCATGGGCGGTCAAACGAAAAAACGCAAAAGTATAACTTTGACGGTCCGGAAAAACAACCGGCCTGCGCAATATTTACGCGATGCAGATTGTGATGAAAAAACCCGTATTTCCTGAAAAGCCCTCTTTAGAGCCTTCCTTTTAAGCTTCTATACAGCCCGAAGACACCTACTAAGAAGATCTATTTTTCAGGAGAAGTGGTGCTTAAGGGAGGAATTCCCCCACCAACGGATGGCAAAGGCGCCGACAATGGCTGGTTTGACGGGGAATTGGTTCCAGAGAGTATTCCGGGAGCCAAAGGCGCCGGTGCATTAACCGATGGCCCGACCGCCGATGGTGTTGCCGCTGGGACAGGCTCCGGGGCTGGAGCAGGTTTGGCGGATGGGGAAGGATATGCTGGTGGAAGTGTCGTTGGAGCCACAGCAGGAACTCGGCTTGGCGTTGTGGCGATTGGTTTTGGAACAACCCCTTCGGACGGGGAAACACCCGATGAACCTGGTGTTGGCGCGGGAAGTGTTGCTCCCGGCGGCACCACCGAGACAGGTGGAGTTGATGGGTGAGACCTGCCAGGCGCAGAAGGCGCAGGCAAAATGGCAGAGTGGGTGGATAGCGGGATTTCCCCGATCGGAGTTTGGTGGACATTTGGGAAAAAGGGGATCACTCCGGAGCCTCGAGGTTGGGTACCCGCGGCCAACCGGATTTTGACTTCCTTTTCGATCTCAAAAGCTTGTCCCGATTCCAGGCGTAACTGCGCGGTCAAACGGAGCTTATCCGTGGTGGGAATCACCTTCCAGGGAAGAACCAGGATATGACCGCTCTGAAAAAGACCGGATTTGTACGATTTGCGCAGGTCTTCTGCCGAAACATCCCACGAACTCAGCGGCTGTTTGAATCCCTCGGGAGTGATCTCGTAAGCCTGAAGGTGTAGTGTTCCGGGGGCCTTTACAGTGTGGCCGTCGGTGTCCTTCGGCTCTACGACAACCTGCAAAAGTTCGTCATTGTTGTTTCGGTCCTCATCCACACCGCCTGTGCCGCGACCAAATTCGATCTGTTTGATGGCTGCTTTGGCATTTTGTGAGGCGGGCATGAACGGAATACCTCGCAGAGAGCGATTCTCCGCGGCAAGCGATGCTGTTGTCGCCCGACTGTTGTCGAGGTCCTGCTGGATTCCTTGCATGGTTCGTTCCTGCTGACGCAGGTTCGATTCCAGGATGTCCCGTTCGAGAAGGCTTTTTTGGCTTGCACACCCGGAAAACAAAACGGCCGCCCCAAGAGGGACGACCGTGCAAATTCCAAGTCTGGTGAAACGAAAACTCCTAGGAGAGTTTTTTTCCCGAGAGGTGACCGGCTGGAAGCTTTTCAAGAACATGGTCTATGAGCCCGTAGTCCTTCGCTTCCTGCGCCGTCATGAAATTGTCGCGGTCGGTATCCTTTTCGACGCGATCCAGGGGTTGCCCGGTGAGCTTACAAAGAAGCTCGTTCATGGTCCTTTTGGTGCGAAGGAGGTGATTGGTCCGGATGACAATATCGGTCACCGGTCCACGGGCCCCACCCAACACCTGATGAATCATGACTTCGGCATGGGGCAGAGCAAATCTTTTGCCCTTTGTGCCCGCCGTGAGGAGAAGTGATCCCATGCTCGCTGCAATTCCGATGCAATAGGTCGCAACATCACAACTGATGTAACGCATCACATCGTAGACGCTCATCCCTGCAGTAACCGAACCACCCGGGGAGTTGATATAAAAATGAATATCAGCTTTGGGATCTTCGTTCTGCAGATACAGCATCTGGGCTACTACGAGGTTCGCGCTTTCATCATCGACTTCGCCCAAAAGGAACACAACGCGTTCCTGAAGGAGACGAGAGTAGATATCGAAAAGACGCTCCTCCCGGCCGTTCTGGCCGATAACCAAGGGGGGAAGCATCGGCATGGCGCACTCTCCAGCACGCCCAAGGGATTGATCGATTCCCTTGGGACGAAAAATTAGGAAAAATGGATCATTTGGGAAAAAGGCAAACGGCAATGACCACCGAATCCTAACCCACAGACTTCTTCGTTGGAATCAACAGCTCGTCCACCAGCCCAAACTCTTTGGCGTCGGTGGCATTGAAGTAACGGTTCCGCTCAGTTTCCGCCTCGATGGTCGGAAGGTCACGGCCGGTATGCTTCGCGAGGATGTCGTTGAGAAGCGACTTCATCTTCAGAATCTCACGCATCTCGATTTCGACATCGCTGGCTTGGCCACCGATACCGGAACTCCAAGGCTGGTGGATCATTACCTTGGCATGGGGAAGCATAAAGCGCCTACCCTTGGTACCCGCAGTCAGAAGGATTGCAGCGCCCGAGGCGGACATGCCCATGCAATAGGTGGCAATCGGACATTCGAGATATTGCATCGTATCGTAGATGGCCAAGGTCGAGGTAACCGAGCCGCCTGGCGAGTTGATGTAAAACGAAATCTCCTGATTGCGGTTTTCGTGCTGCAGATAGAGCATCTGCTGGATCACGATGTTCGCTGTAAGGTCGTTAATCACGGGTTCGTAAATATTCGAACCCGAGACACCGAAGAAAATAATCCGGTTTTCGAGGAGGATATCCGAAGTGCCGCGACGATCACCGTCGCGGCCTCGGGCTGCATAAACACTATTGTTCCCTTTTATCACCGTCTGCATGGGTTCCTCCCTTGGTGATCCCTTTCGGGCAATCCGAAAAATGATTTCTTATTGGTTGATCCGCACCAATGGTTTATGGGCCGCAATTATTGAGCGGCAAGCGAAGAATCAGCCGCGGGATCCGTTTCCGAACCATGAACCGCGCTGGATTCGCTCGTGTCGAGTGCCACTTCTGCCTTGTCCTCGGCAGCCAAAGGCACTTCGGTGAACTCGGCCTGGGCAATGATGAAGTCCATAACCTTGCGCTCGAGCAATTCGGCAGCCAAGGCGTCGGTCAGGTCTTCGCGGTCAAGCCGGGCGCGAACGCGACGGGGAGATTCACCCGAATTGTTCGCCATACGAACCACTTCGGCATCAATCTCGTAATCGGAGACTTCGATCTTTTCGAGTTCGGCGACCTTTTGAAGAACAAAGTGTTCCTTGAGCGCGGCTGCCGTGCTGGCAAGGATGTCCTGCGAAAGGAGACGCTGACGAGCGCGGATCTCTTCTTCGGAGATACCATCGTTGCGCATTTCCATCACGCGACGAGCCATCGCAGTGCGAGCCTGCTTCATGAGGAGGTCCTGGGGCAATTCCGAGTTGAGGGCCTTAAGGCCATTTTCGAGGAACTGCTGGCGGATGTTTTGGCGTTGACGGTGTTCCAGACGGCGATTGAGAAGAACCTCAACCAATTCATGGAAACCGGCTTCGCTGGTTACACCAAGACCTTCAAGGAAATCCTGGGTTAATTCAGGGGATTTGATGTGGTTGATTTTTTCGATCGTGAGTTCGGATTCGACCGTCTTGCCACGAAGGTCAGGAAGACTGAGAGAATGGCTCAGTTCGATCGATACCTTGCGGACTTCGCCAATTTTCGCGCCTTTGAGCTGCTCGGCAAAATTGTGGGCGATTCCGTCCTTGAAAGCCAATTTTTCTTCGACCCGGAAGGTGTTCGACTTGATTTCGCCGATGGACTTTTCGCCATCAGTGACCTTGCCGCTCAGGACGACCTCGTCACCCTGTTCAACTGAAGAACCTTCAGGTTTTGGCTCGGAAGTTCCCATACGACGAAGGATGCGAACGCCTTCGGCCTTGATTTCTTCGGGAGTAAACTTGTGGACGGGCTTGGTGAGCTTCAATCCCTTATATTCGGGAGCTTCGACCTGGGGACGAACTTCAACCTGGAATTCATAAACCAGATCGCCATCCTTGGGGAACACCACAGCGGAGGGGTTCAGGTCAGGGGGGCTAATCGGGTTGAGGTCGTTGTCTTCGGCCAGTTGCTCAAGGCTGGCGAGCAGGAGCTCGGTCTTAAGCTGGTCGGAGACCTCCTTGTAAAATTTGCGTTCGATGAGCTGCTTCGGAGCCTTGCCCGGGCGGAAACCACGGATTGGCGCTTCGAGGGAGACTTCGGAGAACTTCTCGGCCAGGCGCACATCAAGGTCGGAACGGGGTATCGTTACCTGGATATGTTTTTTGCAAGGACCCGCGTCCTTGATTTGGACGGATTGATTGAGCTTGCGGCTGGTTTCCTCAGAGGAAGGCAGAGCGGCGGTCTCGGTCATGATCGGTAATCCAGTCAAAAATGAAAATGCCGGAGAAGCCCAAGCCCTCATCCTTCCTTAAAAATATAAGGAGGAGCGGCTTGGGCTTCCTCGGCGCTCAGAGCGGGTGATGGGACTTGAACCCACGACAGCCACGTTGGCAACGTGGCGCTCTACCACTGAGCTACACCCGCGCAATTGGCGCTTTGGCCACATCCATATTTAACCGGATCAGGCCAAAGGGACAAGTGGTAAACCACACACACTCTATCGTCTCCTTCCCCCGAAAACCTTTACCCATACACCTAAGTACATGGCCTGGATAAGCTTCCAGACTAAAGCGGCCCCCTTTTCAACAATTTTTTCCCCCCCGGCAAAAGCATGGCACTTCCCCTTCGCCCCTTGGGCAACACTGGTCTTTTGGTCTCCCCGATTGGTTTTGGAGGTGGCCCTTTTGGAGGTTTTTATGGCTCTTTTGATGAGTCCGAAGGGATCCGGGCAGTGCATCATGCCATCGACCAGGGAATCAACCTGATCGACACCAGCCCTTATTATGGTGGTGGAAAAAGCGAGGAAATCCTTGGAAAAGCCCTTGTAGGCGGTTGGCGCGAAAAGGTCGTCCTGGCCACCAAAGCGGGCCGCATCGCCAAGGATGTTTTTGATTTCACTTTCGAGGGGATGGTTCGCAGCTGTGAAACCTCCCTAAAGCTTCTCCAAACTGACCATGTTGACATCCTCCAGGCCCACGACATCGAATTCGAGCCCAATCTCGATTGGGTTTTTGATGAAACCTGGCGTGCACTTGACCATTTGCGCCAACAGGGAAAATGCAGGTTTATCGGAATGACAGGCTATCCTTTGGGTGCCCTCGAAAAAGCGATCAATAACTGCAAGCTGGATGTGGTAATCAGTTATTGCCATGCTTCGCTTAACGACACGACCATGATCACCAAGCTTTTGCCTGTGGCAGAGGCCCGGGGAACCGGGATCATCAACGCCAGCTCCCTGAGCATGGGACTTTTGACCCAGGCAGCCCCTCCGGCATGGCACCCGGCTCCGCAGGAAGTCAAAACGGCTGTCCTTAAAGCGGCCGCCCATTGCGCTCGAAAAGGCGCGGATCTCGCGACCCTTGCCCAACAGTTCACCGCGCACCTCCCCGGTGTGACAACAACTCTTGTGGGGATGTCCAATATCCGTGAGGTCGACACCAATATCGCCGCTGTCTCCACCAAACCGGATCCCGAAATGTTGCAATCAGTTTTGGAAATCCTGAAGCCGATTTCGGGAATGGGCTGGCCCAGCGGCGCCTGGCCTGCGTAACCCCCGGAATTCGTCGCCGAATGGAGTTTTTTCCTTGGGGGCTTCCGACACCCCGCCCCCAAGGCATTCGGTATTTTGCGATCAGACCAAAATTCCTGTAGAACCATCGTGGTTCGAATACTATTTTTGGCTTCCAATCTCTCCAAGACTGGCTTGGTTGCCCCCAAAAGACAATTAGTGGATCCAAAATCCCAAAAAGCATAAAAAACGGATCGGTATCTTGCTCGTTGATTCCAACCTTATTTTTTCGGTTTGGTGAACATTTCCCGGTAAGGGGCGAAGGATTTTTCCTGGGCCGAGGTGCCCGCGTCGTGGAAGACCTGCCAAATGAGCTTTTTCTGGTCGGGGGAGCAGATCTGTCCCGGTTTATTGGTCCATAGACCTAGGTTGAGCCCCCCTTCGATCGCATGATCAACATGGCGGTGAAGGATGAAGGCGTCGACTTTCGGAGTCATCTGGATCTTTTCAAATGCAAAGACATATCCAGCCGCTTGTTGTTTTTGCCCCTCGGGTCCTGCCGGACTATGGAAACCCTGTTCCGAAAGGATGAGCCTTCGGGACATACCCTGGAATTGGGCTTCGGGCCGATCCATCCAGAGAGAAAGTTGGTCCAGGTTTTTGAAAGTCATTTTCGGAGAGTCAGGATTGGGCAAAGCCATTATGTCAAGCCAGGTTCTCGGTTCGAAAAGATTTTCCGGATAGGGGTGGTGAGCCAGGTTCCATCCGAAATCGCCATGGGTTCTTGAGAGTTCAAGTAAACGGGTAAGAAACAGTTTTCCAGGGAGCGACTGCTTGGGGTCGGGGCTGGGCTTCATGGTCCAATGGTGTTCAAGGCTGACATAGATCCGCCCCGGGGCACCACTACGCATGAGCGCGCCATGAGCCAGGCGCAATGCCCGGTGATAATCCCCAACAACTTCAACCGGCGTGGCGGGCCCCCTGTTGTACCATTCGTGATGGGCGTTGATTTCGTTCCCCACGATCCATCCCGCGACTCGCCCCTGTTTCCCCTTGGGATCGGCCGTCCGTTTTGCCATGCAGGAGACGACCCAATCGAAGACGCGAACTCCCTCGGGAGTGGCCGTATTAAATGCTCCCAGGTGATTGGGGGCATTGGACAACATTTTGGGGTGTAAAAGAAGTCGATCAATTTCCGGGTTGCCACTGCGGTAAGCGAGAAGAATCAGATATACGCGAATGCCTTTGTCTGTGTAGTTTTTTATGGGCATCCCCTCCATTACCTCGGAGCGGAATCCGATGGTTTTCTCCTGAAGGGTGAGCGTTTCATCACCTGGCTGAGCTGGAACGCGAATGAGTTGCGCCAGGTTCACATTGAGCGCGGCATGATGGATCCCAAGCGTCAGGGCATCATCGAGCATCTGGACCTGGAGTCCCTTGATGCCAAGGTTGGTGGGGAGGGCCTTATCCGGATCAGCCGAAGTGTCCCATTTGGTAACAAATTGTGCAGCCCCGGAGCGTTTGCCGGTTTGGTCCACCAGAAAAAAACCGTTGGTTTCCCGGTTTTTCGCACCAAGCCGAAGTGTATTGTCGACTAGGGTTGCCCCTTCAACCCGCTTACCAGCAGCTTTCATCGGATCTTCATGGGGCGCGATTTCAAAGAGGTTGGCGGCTGAAACACCGGGATGAAACCGAAAAAGGAGATCCGGGCCGTTTATCTCGATGGAAAACGGGGGAGTGGAGGCTCCCATTGCGAGGAAACCAAGGAAAATCCACATTGTGCACCAAAAATTGGGGAGTTTAGAGAAAATGGGACGGCAAGCAATCTCCATCTTGCTAATGCAAAAGGGACCAGGTTGACAGCCCCGTGGATGGGAGGTCCACAGTTCAGGGAAGGCATTGATATTTTGCGGAAAAGGTACCCTTCCGGACAATAGAACAACAATTGGGATCCTAGCTTTCACTAAGGCATTTTCGCCCCGAGGACACTACCCGTGAACACGATTTGCCTTCTGGGCCTTGTACTTTTTTCCCCAACCACGGCTCCTGGTGGCTGGGAAGACCTTTTGAAGGGTCCACTAGAAACCCGATTTGCGTTTCGGGATGGGGCGGACCCGAAAGATTGGACCCTTAAAGGTGGTGTACTCGATTGCAAGCCCGGAAAAGGTTGGATCGGCACAAAAAAAGACTATGGCGATTTTGAGATCGAGCTTGAGTGGAAACTCCCCAAAGGGGGAAACAGTGGTGTGTTTCTGAGGGTGCCCGAAGGGGACAGCAAGGAATCTCCCAGCAAGCGGGGCTCGGAAATCCAGATCCTTGATGACGAGGATCCCATGCACAAGGGGAAGCTCAAGGATTGGCAATACAGCGGATCGATCTACAGCGCCGCAGCGGCCAAGCAGGGACTGGTCCGGCATGGGGAGTGGAACACTTTTCTTATCCGGGCACAGGGGACGACCATCGCCGTGACGGTTAATGGAACACCTGCCGCGATCGTGGATGTCGATCATTCGACGCTCAAGGGGAGGCCTATCTGGGGTGCGCTGGGCCTTCAAAATCATGGAAGTGGCTGTACCTTTCGCAATGTGCGTATTCGCGAGCTGCAAACAGCCAAATGGTTCGAGGAACTTGCGGGAACCTACAAGGTTTTGAAAGCCAGGCGCTCGACCAGGGTGATTGATGAAGCGGCGCTGAATAAAATGTCGGTAAAATTCGAACCGGGCAAGCTGATCCTGATCGATGGGGACCACCAGGAATCGGGACGGATGGAAAAAGAGCCTAATGATCCCCCATCCGTTTGGCGGATCATCTTCAGCTATGGAACCACCACCAAGCGGATTCCGATCCGGATTGTAGAGCGGCATGGCGGGATTGAGCTCGGCTGGTCCAAGGACGAAAAGATGCCGCCTCCGGGAGATCTTCCCGAGGGCCCAGGTTGGGCCAGGCTATGGATCGGCGAGAAGAAGTAGCTCTTCTCTTCAAAACATCTGCCATCGAAAAATGAAAGAAGGCGGTTGGAGCGTTTCTGCGCCAACCGCCTTTTGTTTTGGTGGATAAGATCGATCAAGACCTCTTTTGAGTCCGCATTAGGCAAGGCCCCAGCCCTTGCGATATTCGCGGCGGATGAAGCGATCCGCTTCGGGGCAGTTGGTGGCGCGAATGGCTTTGGCGTCCCAGAGGAGTTTTTTCCCGGCGCGGAAAGCGACATTGCCCAGGTGATTGGATTCGGTCAACCAGCCGGAATATTCGAAATTGCATGTTGTCGGAGCGCCCGTGCGGCAGGCCTGGAGCCATTCCTGGTAGTGGCCGATCGAATTGGGAATGAACGGGTCGGGCCGTTTGAATCCTTCGAATATCTTTTCCGGCAACAGAACATGCTTGCCATAATCCGAAAGGAGCATTCCCTTGTCTCCGACAAATAGGACGCCACTATCCCATTTGGGGATGGTGCCATCGGACCATTGGGGTGGCTTCAATGCTCCCTGATACCAGACCATTTTCACAGCGGGCATTTCGCCTCGGGCGGGGAATTCGTAAGTCGCCTGCATCGTGGCCGGAGCAATTTCGGGATGCGCCTTGGGGTAGGCGGGGGAACCAATTGCCTCGACCGAGGTGGGAGCCTGGAGCTTGAGCGCCCAGAAGGGTAGATCGTTCCAGTGACTGCCCAGATCGGACATGGTGCCGTTGCCAAAATCCCACCAACGGTACCATTTTGGCCCGGGAAAATAGACCGGATGGAATGGACGGTAGGGCGCGGGTCCAAGCCACAGATCCCAATCCAGCTCGGGCGGAATGGCAGCGGCCTCCTTGGGCCGCTCCGTCACATGGACGATGTCGTTGTTGGCTTTGGCGTCATCAGCCGATTGAAGTCCCCAGGCCCTCCCTACCCAGACATGTGCTTCGGACACCTTGCCGATAGCGCCGGTCTGAATCAGCTCAACCACGCGACGATAGTTGTTTTCGGCGTGGATCTGGATTCCCATCTGGGTCGCAACGCGGGTTTGCGCGGCAGCCTCTCGGATGATGCGGGCCTCCTGGATGTTGTGGGTCAGGGGCTTTTCACAGTAGACATGCTTGTTAAGCTTGAGCGCGGCAAGCGTTGCGAAAGCGTGGGTGTGTTCGCAAGTGCTTACGACGACAGCATCAAAGCGGTTGGCTTTGTCGAAGACTCGGCGAAAATCCTTGTATTGTTCGGCATTGGGATGGGCCATTGCCGAGCGACCCAAGGCGTTCGCGTTAACATCACAGACAATCGCAATGTTCTCGGACGAGACACCCTGGAGGTTGCTGCCTCCCCGGCCGCCTGTGCCGATGACGGCTATGTTTAGTTTGTTTTGTGTATCTCGAGCCCTGAGGAAGTTCGGAGCGGCGAGCACCCCGGGCCCGATGAGTACGCCGGAGCCAAAGGCAGAAACCGATTTCAGGAAACGCCTGCGGGAACTTTTTGCGGACATGGACAAATCCTCCTGTGTGAAGAATCCGACGCCAACCTAAATAGGGATCCCAAAGGATTAGAAACCCCTTGGGAGAATCCCGACCGAACTGTTTCCCTAGGGGAGTTCGCGAATGCGCAGATTTTTGAATTCGACGGGTGAACCTTCGGATTCAAGACAGATGAAGCCACTCTTGGGGTTGCACTTGGTGCCACCCGACACCATTTCTCCATTCACCCACAGGCGGACTTCGCCATCCACCGCGCGGATGTAATAGTGGTTCCATTCCCCGACACCCTTGCTCAGGTTTTTGGAGGGGAAGCTGCGGGAGGAGCCGCCTGGGGCCTTGGGCTCGAAAGGAACCATGGTGGATCCGCCAACAGGGAAGACATCGCCGTTGGTGGTGAACCAGTCGGCTTTCTTGCCTGTGGATTTTTCGAACTGTTCGGTGTAGCCGTGATCGAGGATTTGAACCTCGATACCGACGCTGGGGAGCTGGTTGGGCTTGAGTCCCTTGAGCCCTTTTTCGGTGGCCCAGATAAAGATGCCGGAGTTGCCTGCGTTTTTCATGTGGCGCCAGGTGGCGACCATTTCAAAATTGGTGAAGGTCTTGGTGGATTTGGTGACGCCGACTGGTGTCCCCTTGCAGTAGCAGACTCCCTCTTTCCATACCCATGTATCAGAATCGCCGTTTACGGTTTGGAAGTCTTTTTCCCCCAGTTCGACCCAACCTTTCCCCTCGCCTTTGATCATGGCGACCTTTGGGGGGATTTCCTGAGCGAAAAGGGGTTGGGTTAAGCAAAGGTGGCTAATGAAAGTTAGGAAAAAGGCGAAAAGGGGCAGTGGTTGCCACAAAAAGCGCGACATCTGGGGGACTCCGGGTGCGAAGGCGGGATGGGAGCTAGAGGGAAAAAGGGAGAGGAGGCGGTTCGGTTGAGGAAACCGGACGACAACATCCTCGATTCGTCCCTATTCGCAAGATTATGGCTTTATGGGGGCGTGTCCAAGAATTTGTGGTTTCTCCAAATCCCCAGCTTTCCCCTGCTTGTGGGCCCGGGGCAAATCGGGCTTGCTTTCCCTGGTGCATCCGGGCATATTCGGACCGAATCCGGGGAGATCCTCCGGACATGGGAAAGCAGGGATATGACCCCGATCAACCGTCTTCGAATAATCCTGGGCCTGACGCTATTGGTCGCGTTTGGTAGTGGGGTTTTTGTTTATTACCGCGTCTATTGGTCGTTCAACAAGCGACTGCGGGAAGTAACGGCGGGGAAACTCTACCGTAGCGGCCAGCTCACTGCCGAAGGTTTCCGCGACGCGATCCGCGAACTGGGGATTAAAAGTGTCGTAAACCTCCAGGATGAGTTTCCCGATCCGGATATTGTTAAATCCTGGCACGATCACTCCACCGTCAAGGAGATCGCGCTTTGCTCCGAAATGGGAGTCAAATACATCCACCTGATGCCGGATCTGGTTAGCCGCAACGCCAAACCGGGTGAGCGGCCCACCGTGATCGAGGGGATGCTTGGCGCCTACGATGATCCGACCAATTATCCGATGCTTGTCCACTGCAAAGCCGGACTTCACCGCACCGGCATTCTTGTGGCGATATACCGAATGGAATACGAGGGATGGAGCCCGGACCAGGCTTATCGCGAACTCCGCGCACACGGATTTGGCGAAACGGTTTGCAACGAAGCCAACGATTATGTCCGCGAATATGTCCTTGAATATCAGCCTGGCCTGAGGAAGGGGAAGCTCGCGGCGGGCACACCTTCCAATACAAACAACCCGGCATCCAAACCGGAAAGGGGTGCTCCATGATCACCCTGATTGACCGCCAACTTATCGTCAACTTTTTCCGTGCTTATGCGGTATGCCTAATCAGCATGCTGACACTTTATGTTGTGGTGGACCTGTTCACCAACCTAGACGACTTCACCGGCAAGGGGCGCGGTTTCAAGCAGGTTCTGACCGATATCGGTACATTCTATGGATACCGGGTCCTGGAAATCTTTGATCATCTCTGCGAGGCGATCCTCCTTTTGGCGGCGATGTTCACCGTAACCTGGATGCAGCGCTGCAACGAGCAAATCCCACTTTTGGCAGCTGGTGTTTCGACCGGACGGATTGTGTTACCCGTGATCCTTAGCGCGTGTGTGATGCTGAGCCTATCGATTCTCAATCAGGAGTTCCTGGTCCCCTCCGTGGCCGACAAACTGATGTGCCAAAAGGAGGATCCACATGGAATCGGCCCGATCCAGGTTCGCGGGACCTACGAACCCAACGGCATCCACATCGAAGGGGAAAAAGCAAGTCGCTACAAGCGCGAGGTCACCAATCTTCGTGTGACCATTCCCGAGTCCCTTGCCGGAAACCTGATTCATATCACCGCCAAACAGGCAATCTTTCATCCTGATGCAGAAGGGCGAGGCGGGAGATGGGAACTGCTTCAGACCAACCCTGCGGAAATCGAAGGATTCGATCGGGAGAGCAACTTGCTTGAGCCTGTCGATGTCGGGCACTATTTCCTTCATGTGCGCGAAATCGGCTTTGCCGCGATCACACAGGATCCCAACTGGTATACATTGGAATCGACCAGCCGGATCTACCAGGAACTGCATCGCAATGACGCACCAAGAATGTCCGGTATGGCGGTTTTGTTTCACACACGCCTGACGCGTCCAATACTTGGAATCATTCTGGTGGTAATGGGCCTAGGGGTGATTTTGGGTGGCCAGAACCGTAATGTTTTTATTTCCACGGGAATTTGCCTGGGGCTTTGCGGACTTTTCTTTGGAATGATCCAAACCTGTCAGATGATGGGCAACAACAACCTTTTGGCCCCGGCACTAGCGGCCTGGCTCCCGATCCTGGTCTTCGGCCCCTTATCCTGGGTTCTCTTTGATGCCGTACAGACCTGATTCGCCGGAGCCTGAAACATCTTCCCATGGATTTTTCGGGGAGCTAAATGTCCTTGTATCCTTGATCTCGGGGAAGGAAAAATCTCCCATACCGACTCCGCAATCGGTCAGGGAATCCTGGTTTCTCCTATCTCTTGCTGCCGTGATGCTCACGGCGGTTTACTATATTAGCCGATTCAATGGTCTCAATATCCTTGTCCACCACAGCGCGTGGCTTGGCCTCGACAACCTATCCAAACAGATTCGGGATTTACCTTTTGATGATTATCAACTGGTGAATCTTGTCTGGTGGGCGGTGTTTACCATCCTGGGTTATCTGGGACTGCCTTTGGTCTGGAGCATTGTCGCCGGACAATCCCTGTTGGACAATCTCGGTTGGCGCTTTGGCAAAACCAGGCGTCATGTTCCGATTTATGGGGTGATGGCGCTGATCATGGCTTTGGTATTGGCATGGGCGACCAGGCAACCCGAATTTCTTGATCGCTATCCGTTTTATCAAATACCTGCCAAGGTTGATTTGTGGCCAAGGTTTTTTCTTTGGGAACTGTTTTACCTGCTCCAATTTATTGCACTTGAGAGCTTTTTTAGAGGATTTTTGCTCTATCGCCTCGCCAATTCCCTTGGGAGCCTGGCTGTGCCTGTCGCGATGGTTCCCTACTGTATGATCCACTTTGGCAAACCCGCGCCAGAGGCGTTTGCGTCGATTTTGGCGGGATTGGGGTTGGGACTGATGAGCCTGCAAACAAGATCCATTTGGCCGGGAGCGTTGCTCCATATGTCCGTCGCGATCACCATGGATATCGCTTCCCTGATCCATCAGGGGCGCTGGTCGTAGAATAAAAGTTTGCGGCTTTCGATCCGGTCGGGGGTAGAGACCCGCCCCGCCTTGCGTCACGGATTGCTTAGCCACCCCTTTTCCTGGACCCACTTTCGGAACCCGAATGATACGAATACTCGGTTCCCAAAAGCGCTTATGCGATGGTCTTAGCCGCCGCGATCTCCTGCAGATTGGCGCGCTTGGGCCGCTTGGCATTTCCATGGGTTTATGTTCCCATGCAAAAGGCAATATCCCGGATAAACCACGGACGGAGGGGCGTGAGGCTGGCTTTGGCCAGGCCAAGCGTTGCATCCTTCTTTTTCTTTGGGGTTCTCCAAGCCAACTGGATACCTTCGACCCCAAGCCCGATGCGCCCGCCGAGGTCCGCGGTGATCTGAAATCGATCCCCACCAGAATTCCGGGGTTTCGTCTGGGGGAGATATTACCAAGAACGGCGGGAATCCTTGATCAGACTTGTGTGCTCCGTTCGCTGGGGCACACCTATCCCGTTCATGGGGTCTCGTTTGCGACGACAGGTGTTCCCACGACCGATATACCGCTTGAAACCAAACCACGCGATTCAAGGCAATGGCCTTTTATCGGATCGGTGATTGATCACCTTACCTGGAAGCCTGGGATGAGCGCGGCGGCGGTTCCAACAAACTTCGCGCTTCCGTTTCCTTTTGGATCCAAACGGGGACCAGCAAGGTCGGGACCATTTGGAGGATTTTTGGGACCTTCCTATGATCCGGTCTGGTCGGAGTTTCGGGCCGAGGGAATTCACACGATTGAACGGGATGCCGGAACGCCCGGTGTCCCTCCGAAAATGGTCGCGGATCCCTATGCCGGCATCCGGCCCGGGGACCCCTTTGAAATGGCTCCTCCTCCCGAGGGGATCACCCTCGACCGGATGAACAGGCGGGACAGTCTTGTCCGCGAACTGGATGCCGCACAGGCAACCATCCTAAAAGCGACGGATGGAGCCTTCGATGGTTTTGACCGGCATCGAGCCATGGCAAGGGCAATATCCCTATCGGGGAAACTTCGAGAGGCACTGAATATCCAGGCGGAACCGGCCAGACTCCGCGAGCAATACGGTATGAACCTGTTTGGGCAATCTTGCATTGCCGCAAGGCGGGTGATGGAGGCCGGCGGAAAATTCGTCACCGTCTTTTGGGATGAATATGGTCTTTTCAATACCGGATGGGACACCCATGTACATCACTATCCGAGGCTCAAAAACGAGCTTGGGCCAGGGCTCGACGCGGCGTTTTCCACGCTGGTCACCGATCTGGCGCAAAGAGGAATGCTCGAGGAGACGGCTGTTGTCGTAATGAGCGAGCACGGCCGGACCCCAAGGCTACAGAATGTCACCGGTGGGGGACGAGACCATTGGGCGGGGGCATACTCGGCGATTTTTGCTGGGGGCGGATTTGCCACGGGGCGTGTGGTCGGCAAGACCGACCGAATTGGCGGAACAGTCGCGGAAACTCCTGTGTCGCCCAAGGATGTTTTGGCGACACTTTATCATTTGTTGGGGATCGATCCGCACACGGAAATCCAGGACAGGCTTGGGCGACCGCTCCCCGTCGGGGGCATCGGTCGCGTGCGTCCTGAGCTTTTGGCCTGAGACATTTTGTCAGCCCCCGGCACCGAGAAAATCACATTGTAATGAGAAAATCACCTCATAAGGAGATTATCAAACTACCCGGTTAGCCCAATTGAGTCGGCCCTTTGAGCTGAATAGTTCCGCCAGGGTTACCGTCACCAGACCATCTCCGGCATTCCCATCATTGTAGCTTACATTTGAGTTTCCTTTGTCGGTACCCCAGGGGTTGCGCATTACCAGGCTTTGAAGCTGGCCTTGGGCATTTAGGTTGAGACTCCACACGGTATAAGCATGATTGGTCACAAATTTTCTCCCCAATGTGCCAGGAACTCGAGGGGGACCAACCACCTCATTGGCCGAATCCGCAAAAGAGATCGTTAGGTATTGAGGCTGGGGACCTAAAAAGCGTTGGGCAATGTCGAGGCCAAGAGCGGTCGCGTTGGCATAGCCCCCCGGCCTGGGCGCGCTAAGGAAGGGAACGCCGGTTTGGACACTTCCAAATAATTGGAAAACTTCATCTGCGCCGGTGCTGGCCAGATCGGCATAGTTGAAGGTTCCCGCGACCCTGGGATCCGCCATTGCAATTGCCTTTTCCGCGATCGCAACCCAGATCGAATCCTCAGGGCCAAGGTTGGCATAGTTTGGCCGGGTTTGACTTCCGGGATTGAGCGGAAGAACATTGTCTACCCTGTAAAAGGTTCCGCCGAGATTCAGGCCAAATGTTCCATCTCCAAAATCGACCATGTTTTTCCGGATAGCCCAGGAATTCCCTGGGCCGTTGTCCCGTGCCATCGCCCCAAGTGCGGACACCACTTTGCAATCGCTGACTACACCCTGACTGATGTCAGTTGCCTTGGGACCGACGCTTGAGAACAAGGGATTGGCCGAAAATGTTTTGGTTGCAAGTGTGGCCGGAAACGCTGGTCCGGGAATGCGATCGCCGTTCAGGACCCTGTCGGCTCCACCATTGATAAAAGCGGCCACAGCCTGGTCCGCGTCCTGATTCGTAAAATCATTGAGAATGTCGCCTCCCAAGCCGGTCGGGGCCGGTCTTGGATCCTTGTCGCGCCAGAAGATATCCCTGCCAGCATTCCCAGTCATGGAATCGAAATATTGATCGTCGATGGCGACGATCCAGTCATCCCCTTCTCCACCAAAAAGAGTGTCAATACCTCCATCGCCGTTGATGGTGTCATTTCCATTGCCACCGTAAATCGTGTCAAATCCTTCTCCACCAAGGAGGAGATCCACGCCATTATCGCCGTAAATCGTGTCGTTGCCATTGCCGCCCCTGATCCGATCGTTGTCCACATCCCCATGGATAATATCATCACCATCATTTCCCTCGATGGTGTCGTTGCCATTGCCACCGTTGATCTTGTCGGATTCTGTATCACCGAAAAGGCCATCGTTGCCATCGTTTCCGTTGATGGTGTCAATACCCTCCCCGCCATGTATGGTATCGCTATCCTCGTTGCCACTTAGGACATCGTCGCCTGTGCCGCCGTTAATCGTGTCATTGCCCAGTCCACCGCTGATCAGGTCGTTGCTTTCGCCGCCATTGATGGTATCGTTGCCATTGCCACCCACAATCACATCAGGCCCAAGATCCCCGTTTGCCCTGTCGTTGCCATCATCCCCGTTGAGTGTATCCGCGCCGTCACCGCCATTGATTGTGTCGTCATTACTGCCTCCATTAAGGCCATCATCGCCTGTCCCGCCGGAGATAGAATCATTGCCAGCCTCGCCGAAAATCGTGTCGGCCCCATCATCTCCATTAAGGATGTCATTACCATTGTTTCCATTGATGTTGTCATTCCCCGGGCCGCCGGAAAGGGTGTCGTTGCCTTCCCCACCACGGATTGTGTCATTCCCGGAATCGCCCCGAATATTATCATTGCCCGGGCCGCCGAAAATGTCATCATTCCCCTCACCTCCACCGATGGCATCCACTCCCTCGTCACCATTAATGGTGTCATATCCATCGCCACCACCGATGGAATCATTTCCCAACCCGCCCGAAATCCGGTCAATCCCGGTCCCGCCACCCAGGGAATCATCCCCTCCCTCTCCGTTTATTATGTCATTACCGTCATCGCCCTGGATCCAATCCATTTCATCCCCACCAAAAATGGTGTCATCACCCAGACCCCCATGGATAGTATCCCGACCTCCAAAAGTGGAGATGATGTCATTTCCCGCGCCACCATCAACCGAGTCGTTGCCCGCCCCCGTGCGAATGGAATCATTGCCCAGGCCACCAAGCACTTGATCCAAACCACCCTGGGAGATGATCGTGTCGTTGCCTTCACCACCCTCGATGGTATCATTGCCCGCTCCGGTGGTGATCCTGTCGTCACCGGCCTGACCGTTGTAGGTGCCCGGCCCTATCCCCTGAATGTTGTCGTTGCCTAGCCCACCGAGAATTGTGTTGGTCGACCTGCCGCCAATGAGGATGTCGTTGCCGGGTCCGCCTTCCGCCTGGACGGGATTGCGAAATAAAGAAGCGTTAAAAGTATCATTGGCCAAACCACCCACAAACCGGATCTGGCGAACCACGCCGGAAAGGTAGGTCCCTATGACCTGACTGGCGCCTTCGATTACCTTGACCTGTTCGATTTGCGCGGCACCCGATCCAAGCAGATGATATTCCACGCGAACAGTAGTCGGGGTCTCGTTGCAAACAATCCCAAGAATTCCGTTGGCCGGGTTGAGTCCAATCATGGCAACGGTGGGGACCGTCCGGGTTTCCAACTCCTCTAAGCCCTTAACCGTGCCCTTAACGGGGGTGAAACCAGAAATGGATTTCTTCATTGGAGGACTCCCGAACGGTGTGGTGCAGAGGCAACATTTGACAAAAATCCGGCCAAAAAGAGCCAAATTAGCCCATTTGAATAAACTGACATTCGTATCCATAATACAAATCCATATCGTTTTTTGTCAATAGGTTTCCGCCGGGGGGGCATTGCGGATTGGGACGGATGCACAATTCCATCCAGTACTGCCTTTGTTGCCAAATGGATTTCCCCTCCCGGAATCCGCAACCGTTCCGGGCATGTGCCGAATAAGATGACCAAAGCTTCCAATTCACCAACAGATAGAGTTTGTCAAACCATGTCAACCGACAATTCCACCTCTTCCCAACGAACCACGAATTCTTCCTCAATGGGGTGTTTTGGTGCCGCCGTTGTTCTTGGGTTTGGGATGTTTGTGCTTGGCGTGGGACTTTTTGTTCTGGGTGCCGGGTGGATTGTTTCCTCGGTCCAATTGATGGATTTCCGTTGGGAGGCCCCCGAGGGGCCCCGTTTGGAAGAATATTCCCTTCGCGGAGATGCCAAACGGGACGATGTCCAAACCACCGACCGTGTCGCGGTTGTCCATGTGGGCACAGTTATGGTGGAGGGGTTGATTGACGATGCGATCGACCAGTTGGAATTGGCGGTTTCCGACCCAAGGGTCAAAGCGGTCGTGGTGCGGATCGATTCTCCCGGAGGGACCCTCACGGCGAGCGAGGACCTCCACCGGAGGCTGATGGAAATCAAAAACGCCACAGGGCGCACAGAAGCGGGCACACCAAGGGTATTGGTCGCTTCGATTGGTCCCATTGCCGCTTCGGGCGGTTACTACATCGCCGCGCCAAGCCATACCATTTTTGCCGAAAATAGCTCTCAAACGGGATCAATAGGGGTTTTTGTCTCCTTCCCGACCGTTGAGGGGCTTGCCAAACAGTACGGCTTTGGCATGACCCTTGTCAAACAGGGGGAAATCAAGGATTCGGGAAGCCCGTTTCGCGCGATGAGCACCAAGGAAAAACAGGTTTGGCAGGACCTTGTCGATGATGGCTATCGCCAGTTCCTGACGGTAGTCGAGGAGGGTCGCCCCCAACTCAAAGGCAAGCTCCTTGAACCCATCAAGATCAAGGCCCTTCGCGCAGGACCCACCGGGGCCGATGGTCCGGCCGAATACTCCCGTTACCGGGCCGATGGCGGACTTTGGACGGCGAAACAGGCAAAGGAGGTCGGCCTGATCGACAAGCTTGGTTCGCTGGATGATGCCATTGATGAGGCGATCCAGAAAGCCGGACTTCCCAAGGATACACTGGTGGTTGAATACGATCGCCCCGCAGGTTTTCTTGATTCGCTATTGGGTCGGGAACGACATCGTCACGACAAATTTCTGGACATTCCCGGATTCGACAAAGCGCTTTCCTTTGTTTCGACCGGGCCAAGAGCCTGGTGTCTGGCATCGGGATATGAAATGGAAGGATTGGCGGCTTTGGCCCAAAAAGGTGGACAACGCAGGAAACTCCCAGGCGCGGTGCCCCTGTCCGGACCAAAGCGCCAACCAGCAAGATAGCCGATTGCTTACTTGAGATGCTTGTTATTTGGCGGCTATACCGGCCGGTCTCGAAGGCTCGGCGGGAACAGGCACAACGGGGCGCGGTTTTGGGTTGATAGGGGTGGGCAATGGCTTGTCTGTGGCGCCAAGGGAAACCTCCGCTGCGTGTTCCATCAGAATCCGCTTGATTTCCCGGACCGCCAAAGGGTGTTGATGGACGGTGGTGTGTCCCGCCGGGACAATCACCCTGCTTTCCGAATCGACCAGGGTCGCACTTTGCAATCCCACCACCCCGTCTCCGGCATCGTTTTTGTTAAGCTCCAAAAGTGCGCTATAAATCGGCCCAAACTGGCCAGGCTCTTTTCCCGCAATTGTGTGCCAGCGAACTCCCTCCGGCGTGGTACGGGCGAGCGCGGCCAACAAGCGTGATTTGGGACTTAAAAGCTCGACCGATGTTGGAATATGACCGTTGGCCAACCTCTTGTGCAGGGAGGGATCGAGTTTGGAAAGCATTCCCCCAAAATCCCGGACTTGCTTGGGAAGCATGGGGATCGACGCCGCGAGCCTGCCAACGGGTGAAGGGCTCAAGGACGAGCCGCCAAAAGGCGCCGCGCAGAAAACCGCCCGCTTGACCAGTGGATGTTTTTCAAAGAAAAAGAGGCGCTCCACTTCGCGCCGGTCCTGTTCATCGCTAAAGTTCAAGTCTTCGAATGCCACACCAGGACTAAGGCTGTTCCATATTTCGTTGCCACTATCAACGGTAAGCAATCGGCTGATCAGACCACCCATACTGTGGCCGATCAGAACCATATTATCAAGCGCCTTGTCCTCCATGTTTGGATCGACCTCATTGCGCGTGACCAATAGCTTGTCACGCAGATCGGCGGCAGGCATGATAAATGGGAGAGCGGTCGGATAAAAATAGGCCCAGACCTGATATTTTTCCCGGAATTCTTCGTCGGCCATCATGTCATTTACCAGGGGCGTCCAAGTGATTGGGCTCGAAAGCAGACCATGAACCAGCACAACGGGAATTTTTCCCTTTTGATAAGGCTGAAGCAAATAAAGACCATATCGCTCCTCGATCCGGTTCGCCGCCAGGAAACCGACATAGTCGAGCCCTTCCAGTCCCGATTTTGCAAGCGTCGACGCCAACACCGTCGTGGTGTCCGCTTCGAGCGATATGGCGCGACCATTCACATGGATGATAGGCTCATCAAGCGGGTCTCTGAGCTCGATGGCGGGGGGGCGGTCGAGGCGAAGGTCCGCAATCCTGTCCGGAAACCGGATGAACGCGGTTCCCGCAAGAAGGCTTTGACCTATGTGGATGTTTGCAAAAGGCGTGGTGGTTTTTTGACTCGATTGCAAAACAACCGGCACACCCAATCCATAGTTCCGGTGATGGGTTTCGATTCCAATGACCCGTAGTTCCTGGCAGGGGGTCATTCGTGTCAGGTTTGAGTTGGACACCCGGGGATGCTTGGAAACCAGCGGAAGCGTGAATGGTTCTGCCTCGGTGCGCACCTTGAGCAACCAGGTTTTCTGATCCACTTCATGGACCAATTGTGCCAGGTTTTTGTTGTAAAGTTCGCAAGCATGAATGAAGCGGGGATCGTAGATGTCCTGGGGCTTGAGGATTTGCCTTTTGGTGCCTCCATCCTTTTGGGATGAAATGGATGTGAAATCGTGATCTACCTGTTGGTCTATGGTGCCAGAATGTGCCATCAAAAAATGAAATGCGTAGCCTGACGCCAGGTAATGGTGACCCATGGCTTCGGTTTTGCGGAGCTTGCCCATAGCCAATGCCAATCGGGAGTGGATTTCCGAAAGGGCAAACAATTTCTCGCTGTTGGGCTCGATCAAAACCTCCTCATGGAGGGCCCTGGCGGCGCTGGCGGGTGATTTCGCGTAGATTTTGGCGAGGTCACTTTCCCGGAGTGTCTGCTTGGTTCTCTCGGTGAGATTGGTGTATTGGCTACCCGCGACCCCCAGGACCTCATTCCTCGAAGGGTATGCCTTTTCCTTGCTGAGTCGTTTGACGCCGATGCTTTGGCAACCCGACACCACGAGAAAGGCCAAGGCAATAAAACCAACCCACCCGGTCCCGGTGATCCGAAACCCGGCTTTCTTGAAAAGCCCATTGATCAATGAATTCCAACGCACCCAATTGCCTTTGCAAAGCACATCATGATACCCAATGCAGTGGCATAACCGCCCATGGCTATTCGGCGCAAGAGATGACAGATTGCATCAACCAAATTCCCCAGACTACTTATTTTTTTGGCATTAGGTCCAACAAAATGGGGGATTTGAGTAGACATGTCGACGAAAAGGTACACCAGTACGACAAAAAAAGAGGGGAGTTCTCTCCCCCCACTAAGGCGAATCCCTGAGGATCCGCAACAAATACCGGATTTCAGATCCTGTTTTTGCAGAACCTTAGTTGCCACCCACAGGGTCAAGGGGAGCCAATTTGAGGTTGCCTCCAACCGACGGAGGGAGGGGCTTGGCGAGCTGGGCCGGACTTCGCAGCAGTCGTTCCAGATCCGCTTGTCCAAGGACAAGAATTTCCCCAGGCGCGGTTTTATCCGCGACGGCAAACCTGCGGGGCGAACCCTCTTCAGCGGTGCCAATCTTGAGGATTCGGGTTCCGGAGCGACTTGTGATCTCAATCACGGTTTCGGCCGGGTCGAGTCCAAAAAGTTTTGCATCGCCGCCTTTGTCGGTGGCATAGCGTTCGAGTCTCAACGAGGCAAAAGCGCCAAGCGTGTCATTAACAGTTTCGGTTAACAGCTTGACCTCGGGTTTCCCCGCGATCTCCCACCCTTCTCCCTTTCGGACAAGTTGGGTGGTTCCGGCTGTCCGCGAAATCCAGCGGACCGATTCGATCGACAGAGCATCAATAGGTGGCTCGAAAACATTGCGCTGGGAGCGGACCTCTCCCATAAGCCGTTCGGCCACAGGCAAATCAAGGAGAAACACAGGGTCCTTGCCAGCAAGTTTCCCGTGAATGCGCCCGTCGGCCAGGCGACTGCCCAATTGAAGTTCAAGAACAGGCTTGCCGGCAAGCGTCAGGGTCCACGAACCGAAAGGCTTGTCGAGTCCGTACTCTTTAAGCTTTTCAGGAGTCGCTTTGTCCGATATCCACTCGGAAACGGAAAGTTTCGCCAGGTTGGATGCGATTCGGGCCAAGGCGTCCGCATCGACTTCAGCCTGGACGGGCTCGGTCATCTTCCAGAAGGGTCCTTGCCGAGCGAGGGTGATTTTGCGCGGGCCACGCTCCCATTTGGCGCCATCAAAAGCGCCAACAGAAACCCCAAGCACACCAATGCTCCGGTCCTTGAACCATAATGACCTCGGCGAGAAAGCAAGGTTCAACCTTTCGGAAAGGCGCCCCACCGTTCCGGTCCCTTCGAGTCGGGCAAGTCGCCCTTTTTGCTCCTCCTTGCCCAATTGAAGTCGCTGGATTTGCGGCTTGCCATCGGGGCCGACGATTTCCCATTCGACGATTCCCTGCGCGGGTTCAAGCCCAAGCGCCTTGGAATCGGCCGGTTTGAACGCTACGACCTGCTCCGAGCGAAGCCGGGCGATATCAGCCAGCCAATCCTGAACGACAAGGTTGTCGGCGCCAAACACGATGGGTTTGGTCTGTTTCCAGGCGTCGCCTTCGCGGACGACTTCAACGGTTTCGGCCCCGCGTATCAAGCGGAATTTCCGGATCGGATTTGGATCGAGTCGGACAAGGATCCGGTCGACCAGATCAAGCGGCTTGCGTTCGAGAGCGCGAACGATATCCGGTCCAATCGCCATCACACCCTGTCCCGCGTCTACGCGGGCGTGGAACGATCCGGGTTCGTCCGCAATCGGACTACCGATTTCGATGGTGTGCTCCTCGGTTCCGGAGACATTGCCTGGCTTGGGCGCGCCCAGAGGCTGATCCGCCGACTTGAGTCGAACCACAACCTTGATCCTTGGGACATCAAGCCCGTAGGCTTTGAGGTCGACTTTCGACCCATACGCAATGAATCTTCCACCACGAAGGTTGAAAAGGGTTCCCAAAAGGGTCGAGATGGCTTCGGTGTCGGCGGGCATTTCACCTTCTTTGGCGCGCACAACCCAGCCACTGCCCGCGCCGGTTTGTTCCCCACCCGTCAAACGGGCAAGTTGATGATTGCCACCCGCCAGGTAGAACCGGACCGATTCCACTCGGGTTGTGTCGATGGCCAAAGCCACATTTTCCAAAAGCCCCAAAGGTGCACCGTCGATGTTCTTTGCCAATTCGGCGGGGAGCAGGAACACCGGGGCCTGACCCGCGACCCGTGCGACGCGTGATCCACCCTTGGCATCCCCAATTTCAAGAGTCAGATCCGGCTTGTCTTTGATGGCGAGGACGACCTTGGTCGCTTTATCACCCAGACCCAGGTCTTTGCCCTGTTCGGTTTTCAGAGCCTCGTAGCTTTCCACCTTGAGACCGACCAATCCACCCAAAAGAGGATCGGATTTGGCGGAAACCAGGTCGGTGTCAAACGGCTCCTTCAGTTTCCAAATGGTTTTCATGGGCTGATCGGGCGCGACGGGACCAGGTCCCTTTTTCACCAAAAGAACAGGCGGCTGACCCGGCTTTAGGATTTTCAGACTGGTCAGATCGTCGGCGTTGAGGTTGAGCGGGCTGCGGGGCAGCCAGGCCAAAACGGGTCGGACAATCTGGGATTGCAGGTCCGCGCCAAGGGTAAAAACCTCCGGGCGATCGCTGATTTTGGCATAAAACGAGGGCTTTTCGGCGGGTTCGGGCGGCTGTCCGGGACCGGGCGGTGGCGTTTCCTTTTTGGTGGAAGGACGGGCGCGACCCACAAAAACGATTGTCGTGACACCAGGCTTGCCGGCTTCGGGCGCGGTGACAATCTCGACTCGCGATGCCGAATCTCCCAGACCATATTCCTTTTCGAGGGTCGACTTGTCCGCCGTTTCACGAATCCAGTCCCCCGCCTCAAGCGATGAAAGCGCGCTGGTCAATTGGCTGACAAGTCCCTCATCGACGGCTGTTGCAGCCGGGGTGGTGAGTTTCCAGGACTCCTTGTCCTTTTGAATAGTGACCGGTTCCCTCGAACCTGGCGCGAACAATCGGACCGTCTGGATGCTTGCCAAGGATGGCATAGGAATCTTGCGATCACGATACGCAAGCGATTCACGGGTGGCCGAGGCGACGACCGCATCGTCGACCTCGTTCAGCCGATTGATTCCGGCAACCGCCACAGCAATTTTCTTGTTCTTTTCATCCCGGCGACCCAATTGGATCTCCATGGAACGCTCGCGACTGGGCCGATTGCCCGAGGCATCCTTGGGCCACAGCGAAGCGGTTTCCTTCACAGTGACCTTGAGCGTGGCGGAAGGTTTTACCAGGCCCAAGTCCTTGCGCTTGTCCGGAGTTGCCGGAGCGATCAGGTCCTTTTCCTTGTCTTTGGTGTCCATACCGGAAAGTCGCGTGAGGAGGTCGTTGACCTTGGCGGGATCGGCATCAACCAAAGGCAGTTGGCCGGCCCGTTCGATTTTCCAGGAATTGTCTGCTTTCACGAGGGTAAAAGGAGACTTTCCGGGAAGGTCCACGGCGACCCTGGTCGCATCCGATGTGACAAAACGCGCCGCGAGCGGATCACGAAGAGCGTCCGGCCCCGCGAAAATTTCCGCCAAACCAGCGGCTTTGACCTCGAACACCTGGGGATTGTCTTCAAGTCGCGCATAGCGAAAATCCTCGGACATGGTCTCTTCGCCCGCGGGGAAACCCGGGGGCGCGCCCGGAGGAGGCTGGCGCATCTTTTTGTAGGTCCGACTGCGGGAGACCTTGCCGATCCGAAGGACGATTGGTCGGCCATTATCGGAGATGACGCGGATCACTTTCTCCGGCGCTTCGAGCCCGGTTTTTTCGGGGCTGGCTTCCTTGCCTGTGTAAAACCGCTCGGCCCAAAGGTCGGGCACCGCCGCCAAAAGCGCGTCGCCCGCGACGGGGTTGAGGTTGTCGGGGCCGGCTGGTTCCGCGAGGGACCATTGGGTGAAAGCGCCTTCGCCACTTCGAACCAGACGGATTTTCGCCCCCGGTTGTTGTTCGAGGATGACTTCCTTGCCCGCCAGTTGTTCCTTGCGGATCGGATCGCCTGGTCTGGGAACGCCCGCGTCCGGGTCGCGTGGAGGACGGGTGCCCGCGAACAAACGGCGTTGACGGTAATAGTCGAGGGGACGGCTGAGCTGGTCGATCAAACCCGGCGCCAATCGCCAGGCCATTTCCCCATCATTGATCCGGGCATAAGTGGCCAGGGAAAACCGGTTGGATCCTTCGGTGGGCGAGGGTTGTCCCAAAGCGATCTTGAGCAATCTCCCACCTTCGCGCCGGGTGAGTTCGGCAATTACCGCCGGTTTGTCGAGTCCAAGGTCCTTCCAACCCTTTTCGGAGGTGATCGGCTGTGGCTCAAACCGCGAATCGCCAAGCGATAGTGTCCTTGCCAATTCGCGCGCCTCGGTCTGGCGCACGGGCCAGTTTCCGGGAAGGGTCCATTCGCCTGGTTTCGGCGAATCCAGGACGATCTCCGAATCGCCAAATGTCATCCGTATCCGGGCGATTTGCGCATCGGAGACGCTAAGAGGGTGCTCCTCGACGCGTCCCAAACCACGGTCCTTGACGAGAACCCATCCGAGGCCGAAAACGGCGGCGGCAAGGATGGCGAGTGCGGCGGGTCTTCCCCAATTCATGACGGCTGCTCCAAAATGCACCAAAGAGGATCGTGAAAAGGGGCTATCTCAGCCGCCTCGTCAACAAAACGACGACGCCCGCAAAAGCAATGAGCACAGGCAATCCCAGCTCCATGCCCCAGCGCCAAAGGTCGCGCCGGGCTTCCTCCATCTCGATCCTCGGGAAGGTCCAGGGCTCGCTCGGCCGGGCCAGCGAATCGTCGCGGCCAATGAGCCAGTTGATTGTGTCAAGGGCAAGGCGCTCACGATAGGGCCCAAGGTCCGGCCCAACCAAAAACCATGATTCTCCAAGGACTCCCATGCGCACGGGGCCCGGATTGCGCTCGTTTGGACCAAACCAGTTGGGAGGAAGGGTTGCCTCCACCGCCGCCCCCACAGGGAACGGACCGCGACGACGCGCATCGATGGTTCCTTTCGCGGGATCATCCTTCCCATCCTTGGCCGCCTCAAACGAGGGGACCCGTTCGGCCGTGGGGAAGGGGCGGTCCTCGTTCCACGAATCCGCCGAAGTCATCATGATGTCGGGATCAAAGGCAATCGGCTTGGCGTTTTCCGCCGCTTCGAAATAGACAGGCCTCGGATGACGCAGTCGGATCTGCGGCTTGCGGTCCTTGCCCAGGCTCCGGGCCGCCAATTCCTGGCTGGCCCGTACCGGATGCGGAGGAAGACCCTGATCGCCCAGATATTTCGGGGTCATACCAGCAGGTCGACCGATTCCTGATTTCCAGGAGCTGACAAGGGGGGGAACCTGGACACCGGTGCCCCCGGTTAGGACTCCGCCCATCTGCTCGCCAAACGCCTCGGCCTCCACATCAAACAGAATGGTCTGCTTGCCAAGGCGAAAACCGACTTCGGTCAGAAGATTGTCGATTCCATCAGGAGTTACAAACCCCGGAGGAGGAGGGCCCGCGTCGGGCATCTCGCTCGTGGGCCCTGACGCCACAAGAATCGGCCTGCCCCGTTTCAAAAAGTCCTTCACCGCAGCAACCTGTTCGGCATCGAGGCTATGAAGCCATCCCGGAAGGTTTTTATCATCGGTGATCACATCGCTCAAGGTCGGCCTGGGCAGGATCAACAGATCCACATCCGCCAAAAGATAAGACAGCTTTCCCTGAAGATCGCTCATGCGGCGTTGCTCGGCCACCGCGTCCTCATCGATCGTGGCCCGTTCTTTCGCGACTTCCTCGGCAAGCTTTTGATCCCGCTTGGCCGCGTCGGCAAGGGCCTCAAGCGCGAAATCAAATTCCTCGATCTGGGCGGTGCGGTTAGGCTCGCTGAGACGCCTGCCCCTTAGAACCTGGGCGTAGGCCCGCTCCAGCTCGGCAAGGGTTCGTTCCTTCCAGAAATGGCGGATCTCCTTTACCTGTTTCTCGGCCTTTTCCCGGTTTTTCAGCGCGATTTGAAGCCTTTGCTGGCGAGCCTCGATCCGGTCGAGACGACTTTCGTCAAAGGTATAAACAACAGGCGCCGCCGGACGGGCACGGATTTTCTTGAGAACCAGGTCGCGAACATCAAACCCACGCTCGGTCAGCGACTTGCGCAGCCCGGCCAACCCATAGCTGTCCACACCCTTGGTGGATAGCCATTCATCAATCACACCAATCGCGATGCGGGGTTGCCTTTCCTGAAGATTGAGCAATCGCCGAACAAAAGGCGCCGCCCCAGGAGGACCGGTTTCCAATGTGCTTTCACCCGGAACGCCCTGCGGAAGCAGAACCAGGTTCCCACGATCGTTGTCAAATTCCTGCGAAGCGGTCTTGTCCAGACGCAAAAATTCCGCGAATCCAAGCTGTTGCAAAAACTCCACGGGTTTCCCCTCGGAATCCTTGCCACCCGACCCATGGAAAAAGATGCTGTTTTCGGGAGCCCCTTCGATCGCCTGGCGAAGCTTGGGGGAGTTTGTCGTCAGAGTGTTGAGGCGCTTTTCATAGTCTTCATCCTCAACATCGAGGATATCCACCTTGAGCGATCCGGGACCAGACTCACGAAGGAGGTTGGCCAGATCGTTGACCTTTTCAACGATCTTTCGCTCGGCCGCCAAATCCCACCGATCCGGACGATCGGATAGCCCCGCCAATGTGCGGTGGCGCTGGAGAACCACTACCCTTGTGTTCCCCTGAAGCCGTGAAAGGGGTTCGGCAAGCGAAGGCGGAAGTGTGAATAGCGATCCCCTCGTGCCATCGTGGCGCCCATGGAATTCAAACCCGATCCAGTTGATTCCCCCGAGCATCCCAACGGCAAAGGTAAGTTCGACCAACCTTGGCAAACCGTTGCCGCTGCGCCCGGAAAGCGTTTGCAGAAGCCCTCGCAAAAGTTCCACAAACAGCGCTACCGCCGCAAAGGCCAATCCCCCAATCAGGACCTTGGCCACCGTGCTGATCGCTTCGCCACTTACAAGTTTGAGGATGCTTGCCCGGGTGGTTTCAAATGCGGCGCCGAGGTCCGCGGGGTTGAGGACAACCACCGAGGCGCTGGCCGCAAAAAGCCCCGCCATCCCCAATATGCGCAGCAAAAACAGCATGCGACCAGACCACCGACCCGAGAGCCTGCGGTGATCCCGGGTCTGTATTTTGGGGGTCCTGATTTTTTGGGTCTGTTTATTTGGGTTTAGCTCCATCGCCTTGCCTCCACGCCGCGAACTGTCATGAACAGACAAAACACGGTAACACTTGCGTAAAGCACCAAGGGGCGACTATCGATAATGCCCCGGCCAAATAGTTGATCCATGTGCACAGGCACACTCAGATATTGAACCCAGGGGCCTACGCTGCTCGCCCCGGGAAGGGCCCCGACAAACCCAGCCATGACAAAAGGCAACCCGATGGCCAGCGCGATCACCGCGCTGACAAGCTGGTCACGAACCATGCTGCTTACCAGAATGCCAATCGCAAGGAACATCGCCCCGGCGGCAAACATTCCCACATAAAGGCTCAAAGCCGGAAATGGATCCACGATGGAGGTGACTTCCACAAGATGGGGGCCCTGGCCGCCAAAGTGAGTCATCGCGCCCCAGGTGCCCAAACCGATACCCGACCCAAGCACGAAAAGGCTCACCAGCCTCGATACGGTCCCCAACGGAAATAACAGGGCAAAAAACCCAAGCAGGATCATCCCGGCGCCAACAAGAAATCCAAATCCCGCAGGATCACCCGGCATGGTTTCGGGCAGCGTTGCCTTGATACCCAAAAGCGCAGGCAAATATAACAGGGTGGGCAACCACAACACCGCATAAAACAAAAGGCATCCCGCGAACTTGGCCAGCACAAGCTGCCAATCACGAAGCGGACTGGTCATCAACATTTCCAGCGTTCCCGACGCGCGCTCTTCGGCAAAAAGTCTCATGGTCAACAGCGGGGCAAGCGCCGCGAACACGACCCAAAACCTCTGATCGGAAAACAGCGCCCGCACAGGCCATTCCACACCCCGGGGACCCGTTGCCGTGAGCTGGTCGAGTACCCCCGCGAATAGCGCGCCCGTCACCCCCAAAAAAACCACCATCACCACATAAGCAATAGGCGATGTAAAATAAGCAAAAAATTCCCGGCGGATCAGGCTGCGCGCCTCGAACAATCCAAAGCAAAGCCGAACGGCAAGCGCCGCAAGGAACAGGAGGACGATCGCCGCCAGCATGAACGGCAATTGGCCGGATGATTGCATGTTTGGCTCCAAAGGAATGAGAAATTTGGGGGAAAATCTATTTGGGTTTGTTTGAAAGTCAGGCGGTAGTTGTCGCGGTTTCGACCAGACGCAGGAAGCGCTGCTCGAGGGTCTGGCCACCGACGCAAAGCTCCTCAAGAGTTCCGGTCGCCAATACCTGGCCACGAGCGATGATGATCGCGCGGTCGCAAGTGTTCTCGACCTCCGAGAGGATGTGCGACGAAAAGAGGACCGTGTGCCTCTGGCCCAGATCACGGATCAGCTTGCGCGTTTCAACGATTTGGGTCGGGTCGAGCCCGGCGGTAGGCTCATCAAGAATGAGGACCGGGGGATCGGCCAATAACGCATCAGCAAGACCAACGCGTTGGCGATAGCCCCGGGAAAGAGTCCCAACCAGTTGGCCCCGAACATCCTCCAGCCAACACCGGCCAACAACTTCTTCGATGCGCCGGCTCGCCGCCGACCCATGAATTCCTTTGAGTCCCGCCCGAAACCGAAGGTACTCGACGGTTTTCATCCCGGGATACAGTGGGCAGTTTTCCGGCAGATAACCAATCCTTTTGCGAACCTCGATAGGCTGCCTCACAACATCAAATCCCGATACACTGGCCTGTCCGGAGCTTGGGATCAAAAAACCGGCAAGAATGCGCAGGGTGGTTGATTTTCCGGCACCATTTGGCCCGAGGAAACCGACCACGGTCTTTCCACCCACGGAAAAACTCACATCCCGCACGGCCTGATAATCGCCGTAATAATGGGTTAGGTGTTTCGCCTCAATCATGAGCGCGCTAGCCTTGGTAAGGTTGGGGGACTTTGACTTTTAGTAATTATATAAGGGTCCCATGCCAGGGGGGGAGTGGGGGGAAAT